>NZ_JBYCKL010000106.1:0-81147 GCF_057473365.1 Halomonas sp. TH-94 | reverse complement strand
TTGCTTAGCGCCCTGCGTCATACTGCGTTCATTTCCCGTGCCACTCTGGAAACGGTGCCGAATGAGCCAACAGACGAGCGAACGACCCCTACGGGTGGGCGTGGTGATGGATTCCATCGCCCATCTCACCTACAAGAAGGACACCACCCTGGCCATGCTGTGGGCTGCCCAGCATCGCGGCTGGTCGCTTCACTACATGGAGCAGGCGGATCTCTACCTGCGCGATGGTCGCTCCCACGCCCGCATGCGCGATCTCACCGCCTTTCGCAACCCCGATGACTGGTACGCACTTGGCGCGCCGGAAGCGCGCCCGCTGGCCGAGCTCGACGTGATCCTGATGCGCAAGGACCCCCCGGTCGATGCGCATTTCCTCAATGCCGTGCACTTGCTGGGGTTTGCCGAACGCGAGGGCGTACTGGTGGTCAATCCCACCCGGGCGCTGCTGGAGTGCAACGAAAAGCTGTTCGCCCAGCAGTTTCCTCAGTGCTGCACGCCCACCGTGGTGTCGTGCAGCGAGGCGGTGCTGCGCGATTTCCATGCCGAGCACCGCGATGTGATCTTCAAGCCGCTGGACGGCATGGGCGGCACGGGTATCTTTCACGTGCAGCCCGAGGGCCGCAACCTGGGCGCCATCATCGAGATGCTCACCGAGCGCGGCCAGCGTCAGATCATGGCCCAGCGCTACATTCCCGAGATCAAGGACGGCGACACGCGCATCCTGCTGGTGGACGGGGAGCCGGTGCCCTTCGGCCTGGCCCGGGTGCCCATGGCCGGTGAAACCCGCGGCAACCTGGCTGCCGGCGGCACCGGTATCAGCCGTGAGCTGACGGCTCGCGACTATTGGCTGATCGAGCAGGTACAGCCGATGATCCGCGAAAAGGGGCTGATGTTCGTCGGACTCGACGTGATCGGCGACTACATCACCGAGATCAACGTGACGAGCCCCACCTGCGTGCGTGAGATCGACGACCAGCGCGGTACCGACATCGCCGGTCTGCTGATGGATGCCATCGAACGGCGCTTGGCCCAGCGCGTCTAGGCCACGTGCGCCGCGAGGAGGGATGAGCCTAGCCATGGTGGCCGCGATCAGCGATCCGATCCACTACGCTCCGGTCACGCGGCCCTACCGCCGCTGGTTGGCGCTATCGGCCGCGCTGTTATTGCATCTGGTGCTGCTCGGCCTGGTGGCGGGCTGGCAGCTCGCTCCGGCACCGGTGGAGCGTTCGAGCCTGGATGTGGTGCTTGTCACTCGCGCGGCCGAGGGGCCCGTCGAGGCGCAGGCCATTGCCGAAGCGGATCAGCTGGCCGCTGGCGATCAGGCCGCCGAGTCGCCCGCCGAGCAGCGAGCGGCTGATCTCGATGACGTGCCGCTGCCGGCGCAGGAGAGTGGCGTGGAACCAGCCGCCCCGACCGATCTGCCCGCTTCTGAGCTTGAGCCCCATGAGCTCGCGCTCCCGCCCGCGGCGTCACCTCCAGTCCCGCCTACGGCGGTACCTACACCCACGGCGTCGGGTCGCGACCTGCTGGCTGAAAGCGCCACCAGCGTTCGCCAGCAGGGAATCGACCAGAGCTTCACGGGCCAGGCCGATGAGCCGCCACGCGCGGCGGCCCAGCGTTCCGCCGAGGCTCGATATGTCGACGACTGGACCCGTCGCGTCGAGGATTACGGCAACCGGGTTCACCCCGCAGCGGGCCATCTCGACGGCCAATTGCGTATTCGCGTCGTGATTGGACGCGATGGTCAGCTTCGCCAGGCGGAGGTGGTACAATCTTCAGGACATACCGAACTCGATCAGGCGGCGCTGGATACCGTATACGGTGCCGGGCCCTATCGGCCTTTCGACAGCGCCATGGCGGATCTGGATAGCCTCTCCATCACTCGGGTCTGGCGGTTCGGGCAAGGCAATCATTACGGCGGCGCGCGTTAGCTCATTGCCCGCCGCCCAGGAGTCTCATGCAATCCGTGCAAAACCTAGGCTTGAGAGATCATTTTCTGCTGGCGATGCCGCACCTGGAAGATCCCAATTTCGCTGGCAGTCTCAGCTATCTCTGTGATCACGATGAGAACGGCACCATGGGTGTGATCGTCAACCGCCCGCTGGAGATCACGTTGGACGCGCTGTTCGAGCAGCTCGAGCTGGACGGCGAGGAGAGCCCGCACCGGAGTGCGCCGGTCTATTACGGCGGCCCGACCCACAAGGATCGCGGCTTCATCCTGCACCGCGGCTCCAGCGCGGCCTGGGATTCCAGCATTCAGGTGAACGACGATCTGGCCCTGACCACCTCCATGGACATCTTGCTGGCGCTGGCCGCCGGCCGTGGTCCCGAGGAGTTCCTGGTGTGCCTGGGCTGTGCCGGCTGGGAGGCAGGTCAGCTCGAGCAGGAGCTGAAGGACAACGCCTGGCTCACCGTTGAGGCGCAAGCCGACATTCTGTTCAAGGTGCCGCCGGAACAGCGCCTGAGTGCTGCCGCGGGTATCCTGGGAGTCGACCTCAACCTGATGACGCGGGAAGCGGGCCACTCCTGATGTCCGGCCAGCGCCTGATTCTGGCCTTCGATTTCGGCACTCGCCGTATCGGCGTGGCGGTGGGCAACGAGATGCTTGCCAGCGCCCGTCAGCTCGAGCCGCTGCCGGCCCGCGACGGCATTCCCGACTGGAACGTCGTCACGCGGCTGGTCGAGGAGTGGCAGCCGGACCTGTTCGTGGTGGGACTGCCGCTCAACATGGACGGCAGTGAATCGCCGATGAGCCTGCGGGCGCGCAAGTTCGGCAAGCGCCTCTATGGGCGCTACGGCAAGCCCTGCGAGATGGTCGACGAACGTGGCTCTACCCGCGAGGCCAAGGCCATCGCCCGTGATTCGGGAGCGCTGCGTAACCCCCACAAAAGCTATCGCGACGATGGCGTCGACGGCATCGCGGCGGTGCTGATCCTCGAGAGCTGGTTCGCCTGCGAGGAAGGCCTGCCACCGCGTTGACTGCAGTTCGTCCGCAGACTTACTTCAGCGGGCGCTTGCCCATGAGATCTTGAAATTCTGCGACGGCCGCCGCGGCGAACTCAGGGTCGTTGATATGCCAGGGGCAGCGGATCAGCCGACGCTCGTGAGTCTGGCGTACCGTGGCCTCCAGGGCCGCGAACAGCGCAGCGTTTGCCTCGGGATCGTGGAAGGGCTGTTCAGGGGCATCGAGCGCCGAGACACCCCCTTCAGGCAACAGGAAGCGCAACGGTCCGCGGCAGCGGTTCAGCTTCTCCCCGATCCAGCGACCCATTCTCGCGTTCTCCTCGGCAGTGGTGCGCATCAGGGTGATCTGAGGATTGTGTTCATAGACAAGCCTCTGTCTGTAACGCTCGGGAAGCGTTGCCGGCCCGGCAAAATTGACCATGTCGAGAGCGCCGCAGGAGCCGACGTACGGCAGGTCGGTCTGCTCCAGTACGTCCAGGCGTGTTTCCCCGGCGCTGAAGATGCCGCCCATCAGCAGGTCGCAGATTTCTGTGGTGGTGATGTCCAGCAGCCCCTTCAGCTTGCCACCGGCTGCCAGCTTTTCCATCGAACGCCCACCCGTGCCGGTGGCATGGAAGACCAGGCAGTCGTACTCCGGCGATAGTGCCTCGGTGATCCTGTTCACGCACGGTGTGGTTACGCCGAACATGCTCAAGCCGATGGCCGGTTTGTCTTCGGCGGCCTCGGGAATCCGCCCCTTCAACATGCCGGAGAGGGCATGGGCCGCATTGCCCAGTACCTGGCGCGAGATTCGATTGAGCCCCGCCACATCGGTCACCGAATAGATCATGGCGATATCGCTGGGGCCGACATAAGGCGCCACGTTGCCTGAGGCTATCGTCGAAACCATGACCTTGGGCACGCCGATGTCCAGGTCGCGCATGGCCGGGGTGATCAGTGCCGTGCCGCCGGAGCCACCGATACCGATGATGCCGCCCACATCGTCGCGTTGCGCCAGCAGCCGGCGCAACGCTTCGGCCATTTGCGCCACGGCACGGCCCCGGTCGACGACGAATACCCCCTGCGGGCCCTTGGGGTGGCAGGCGGCCACCTGGCTGGCGGGAATGTCTGCGTCGGGTGCAGGGTCGCCGCTGGTTCCGACATCGACGATCAGCGCTTCGACCCCTGCGGCCTGCAACAGCTCACGAAGGTAGCGCAACTCCTCGGCCTTGGTATCACAGGTGCCGATGACGAAGGCTTTCTGTCCCATGGTGCCTCCCGGCCAGCGTCCGTTGCGCCGGCCTCGTTGTTGTTGGATCGGTGCGGTTTCAGCTGCCGGCAAAACGCTCGGTGGCGCCTTCGAAGGCGAGCCGGAAGGTGTCCGAGACCCGCTGCACGACATCGTCGCGATCGGCCTCGGCGACCTCGAACTGTGCCCACCATTCGCCGAAACACTGCCCGCTGGTAGTGATCGGCTTCAGGCACATTTCCGCCACGTAGCCCTGCACGGGCAGAGCGGGAGCCTCGAGAATGCGGTAGCAGCAACGGTGCTCACGGTCCGAAAGCGTGAGCAGCTCCTCGCGGATGTGGTTGCCATCGTGATCGTGGAAATGGCGTACGCAGCCGAGCTGGTCGGCGGGCTTGCCGTCCTCGATATAGCTCTTGGCGAAGAACGGGTGGTAGTCGGGCAGCCCGTTGAAGTCGCGCAGCACGCTCCAGGCCTGCTCAAGAGTGATCGGCATTACGGCACTGACGTATACCCGGGTCATAGTGGCGTCTCCTTGTAATGACGGTCAGGCAATGGCCTTGAAGCGGCGAATCTGTTCGGTAAGGGCGATTTCCGTGGGCAGGCGCTCCATGCTGCTGGCGCCATAGAAGCCATTACAGTGCTCGCTCTGTTTCATGACATAGGTGGCATCCTCGGGCGTGGCGATGGGGCCGCCGTGACAGAGGATGATCACGTCCCGACGCACGCGACGGGCCGCCTCGGCCCATTCGTCGATCAAACGTACCGACTCGTCGAGGCTCTTGGCCGATTCGGCGCCGATGGTGCCGCCCACGGTGACGCCCATGTGTGCCACGATGATATCGGCACCCGCCTCTGCCATGGCAACGGCCTCGTCTGCGGAAAACACGTAGGGCGTGGTCAGCATGTCCATCTCATGGGCCAGGCGAATCATGTCCACTTCGCTACCGTAGGTGATGCCGGTCTCCTCCAGGCTGATGCGGAAGGTGCCGTCGATCAGTCCCACGGTGGGAAAGTTCTGCACCCCCGAGAAGCCCAGCTCTTTCAGCTCGCGCAGCAGCTTGGGCATGATCACGAAGGGGTCCGTGCCGTTGACGCCGGCCAGCACGGGAGTGCGCTTGACCACCGGCAGCACTTCAAGAGCCATCTCCTGCACGATCTGATTGGCGTTGCCGTAGGCCAATAGCCCGGCGGACGAAGCTCGCCCCGCCATGCGGTAGCGCCCCGAGTTGTAGATCACGATCAGGTCGATGCCGCCGGCTTCCTCGCACTTGGCCGAAATGCCGGTACCGGCGCCGCCGCCGATGATCGGCTGGCCGCGAGCGACCATGTCTTGAAAGCGGGCCACGAGTGTCTTGCGGTCGAAGGGGGGCATGGCATATTTCTCCTTGTCATTGCTGATGAGCATGCGAGCGCTGGCTCTTGGCTGAGGGCATCGTGGTGCGGCGTGAGCGGAACCATTGGCCGAGCTGGCCGACTACGCCTTGGCGGAAGGTCAGTACGCAGGTCATGAAGACCAGCCCGGTGATCACCGTCACCCAGGCGCCAAAGGGGTCCATGTAGTGGTTGAGTGCAGAAACGAGGGCGGCGCCTACCGCGGGGCCGAAAACCGTATTCATGCCGCCCAGCAGAGTCATCAGAATCACGTCGCCCGAGGTGTGCCAGTGCACGTCGTAGAGTGCCGCCAGTTGGAAGACGATCGCCTTGAGCGAGCCGGCGATACCGGCGAGACCGGCCGAGATGGTAAAGACCAGCACCTTGTAGCGCGCCACGGGGTAGCCCAGCGAGATGGCTCTTGGTTCGTGCTCGCGAATGGCGCGCAGTACATTGCCGAACGGTGAATTGACGGTACGCCATACCAGCCATAGGCCGGCACAGACGATACCCAGCACCACGTAGTAGAGCGCCGTGTCGCTGCGTAGATCGATCACCCCCAGGAAAGTGCCGCGGGGAATCCGCTGCAGGCCGTCTTCGGCACCGGTGAAAGGGGCTTGCAGAAAGAAGAAATAAACCAGCTGCGATAGGGCCAGAGTGATCATGGCCAGATAAATCCCGCTGCGACGAATGGCCAGGGCACCGATGATCGTGCCCAGCGCTGCCGCCACCAGGCCACCGGCCAGAATCCCCAGATCGGTGGGAACGCCGTACTCCTTGACCAGCAATCCGGTGACATAGGCGCCGGTGCCGAAGAAGGCGGCGTGGCCGAAGGAGAGTATCCCGGTGTGCCCCAGCAACAAATTGAAGGCGCAGGCAAAGAGCACGAAGCATAGCGTCTTCATGATGAAGATGGAGTAAATGAGCTGCGGCACGAAGGGAACGACCAGCAATGCCAAAAGGATCAAGGCGGTCGCAGCAAAGGTAAGAGTGCGCATGTTCAGCCCTCCTCTCTGCCAAAGAGGCCCGCCGGGCGCAGCAGCAATACCAGCACCATGACCAGGAAGACGATGGTCGATGAGAACTCCGAATAGAAGACTCGGGTGAAGCCCTCCACCACACCTAGCCCCAGACCGGTGACGATGGCGCCCATGATGGATCCCAACCCACCGATCACCACGACGGCGAAGATGATGATGACCAGGCTGGAGCCCATGGAGGGATTGACGTGAAATATGGGGGCGGCCAGCACGCCGGCGAAGGCTGCAAGCCCAACGCCTACGCCATAGGTCAGCGTGATCAGACGTGGCACATTGATGCCGAAGGCCTGGGTCAGTTCCGAGCGCTCGGTGGCAGCACGCAGGCTGGCGCCTAGCGAGGTACGCTCGATGATGAACCAGGTGATCAGGCACAGGGTCAACGCCGCGGCGATCACGAAACCGCGATAGATGGGCAGGATCATGAAGCCGAGGTTGATGGTGCCCCGAAGCTGCTCGGGAGTGGCGAAGGGCTGGCCGGATGAGCCGAAAGCGACTCGAAAGCCCCCCTCCAGCACCAACACCAGGCTGAAAGTCAGCAGCAGCCCGTAGATCGGGTCGAGCCCATAAAGTCGGCGCAGGAAGAGGAACTCGAACAGCATGCCGAACAGCGCGACTGCCAGGGGAGCGATGAACAGCGTCACCCAGTAACTGGCGCCCATGTACTGAGCCAGAAGAAAGGCGGTGAAGGCACCCAGCATGAAAAAGGCGCCATGGGCGAAATTGACGATCTTGAGGACGCCGAAGATGATCGCCAGGCCGAGGCTGAGTACCGCATAGAAGGAGCCATTGACGATGCCCAGCATGAGTTGTCCCAGCAGGGCCTGAATGGGAATGCCAAAAATATCCATGATCAAGTGCTCGCTAGACTAACGGTGAGGAGTAGAAGTGCCCGGCATCTCACCGGGCACACCAATGCACTTCAATCGTTATCGAGCAGGTGACAGGTGCTGGCTTCCAGGGGTTGGAAGGCCTCTTCGCCAGGAATGGTATGTACCGGACGCAGGAAGTCGTAGTCGTACTCCGACTCGTCGGGGGATTTCACCTCCCACAGGTACTGGTCATGCACCATGCGGCCATTGGGGCGGATATAGCCGCCGGTAGCGAAGAAGTCGTTGATCTCCAGCTCACGCATCTTTTCGGAGACTGCGGTGGGATCGTCGGTGCCGGCGGCCTCTACGGCATTCAGATAGTGCATGGTGGAGGAGTAGTTGCCGGCGTGCGCCATGTTGGGCATGCGTCCGGTACGCTCGTAGAAGCGCTGGGAAAACTCGCGCGTTTCCTCATTGGCGTCCCAGTAGAAGGCATTGGTCAGCAGCAGGCCCTGGGCGGTCTCGAGACCCAGGCTGACGATGTCGTCGTACCACAGCAGCAGGGCGGCCGGCCGCTGCTCCGGGATGACACCGAACTCCGCCAGCGCGTTGATGGCGTTGATGGCATCGGCACCGGTTGAGGCAATACCGATGATGTCGGCACCGGAGGCTTGAGCCTGCAGCGCATAGGAGGAGAAGTCGGTGGTATCGAGCGGGTGCCGGGCTGCGCCGACGACCTGGCCGCCGGCTTCGCGCACCACGTCGGAGACCTGCTCCTCAAGCCCTATCCCGAAGGCGAAGTCCACGGTGAGGAAGAACCAGGTGTTGCCACCGTCTTCGACGATCGACTTGCCGGTGCCTTGAGCCAGTGAATAGGCGTCGTAGGTGTAGTGGGTGACGAAGGGCGAGCAATAGTCGTTGGTAAGGCCGATATTGGATGCCGAATTGACGATGGCATGACGTTGTTGTTCATCGGCGACTGCCGCCACGGCGAGTGCGACCCCGGAGTTGGACAGATCGTTGATCATGTCCACTCCTTCATTGGCGTACCACTCCCGTGCCCGGCTGGCACCGGTATCGGCGCGGTTGCGGTGATCGCCGTGGATGACTTCGATGGGGGTGCCGTTCACTTCTCCGCCGAAGTCCTCGACGGCCATCTGCACGGCGGTCACGGCAGCTTCTCCGGACAGGTCGGTGTAGATCCCCGACATATCGGTGAGCACACCGATTCGCACTACCTCGTCGGAATAATCGGCACTCGCCACGCCACTGGCGAGGCCACTCAGGCCGAGTAACACGGAAGTAGCTGTCAGCGTTTTCAAGGAGTTTATAGCTGGCATAGTTTTCTCCTGTTCTTCTGTGAAGTTATTGTTGTACTTTGCCCTGACTCATACGTTCTTGTTTTTTGCTGTCACTATCAGTTAGGGCCAATCAGGGCAATTACGCCATGGCTACAGAACACGAACAGCTATCCGAAACACACATCGTGGGTGACGAGACCCGACAATGGATCGTGCGCGCCGAAGACAGCCCGGTGCTGGCGCAGAGACATATTTCGCACGTCGGGGTAGGCGATGCCGCGGTGCCGTACCGTATCGTTCGCACCCGCCTGAGCGGAGCGTACATCCATGGTTCTCTGGGCGGTGAAGGGCGCATGTTGCTCGATGGGCGATGGTGCACCATGCGGCGCAACATGATGTCCTTCGCCCCGGCCCATGCGCTTCACGCCTTCCATGCCGTGCCGGAAAGCCGCTGGCAATACTGTTGGCTGCGCTATCTGCCGAGCGCGCCGCGTTCATTGGTGGGCACCATCGCGCCGATCATGCAGCACTTCGACCCCGAGCCCATGAAGTACGCCATTCTGGGCCTTTACAGCGAGGTGTTTCATGGCAAGGGCGATGCAGCCAGCTGTGTCATGTGGGTCGATACCATCGAACGCTACATTGCCCGCTTTGCCGACCCGTGGCGTCGTGATGCGCGTATCGTGGCCGTCTTCGAGGCGGTCATGCCGACACTGGAACGCCAGTGGACCATCGAAGAGATGGCGGAGATCGCCCATGTCAGCACGGAGCATTTACGGCGCATCAGCCGCAAGGTCTTTGGCCGCAGCCCGATGCAGCAGCTCACGCAGTTGCGCATGCAGCACGCCACTCATCTGCTGGCGACCAGCAATCTCCCGGTCGAGGAGATAGCGGAAAGGGTGGGATACCGAAGCCCCTTTGCCTTCTCCAAGACCTTCAAGCGCATGAACGGTGTCTCTCCATCGCATTTTCGTATGCGTAACCGGGAGTAGCGCAGCTAGACGCCAAGCTGAGCCCGTAGCGCGTCCGCCTCCCTGACGATGCCAACCCGATCATAGTGAGCGGCCACTTGGCCGTGATCGATCAGATAGAATTGATCGGCAACGTCCATGGCGAAGCGCAGGTTCTGTTCCACCAGCAAAATGGTGTAACCCTTCAACTTCAGCTGCTTGATGATTCCACCAATCTGCTCGACGATGCTGGGCGCCAGCCCTTCGGTGGGCTCGTCGAGCAGAAGCAGCGGGGCGCCGGTGCGCAGGATACGGGCGATGGCAAGCATCTGCTGCTCGCCGCCGGAAAGCTTGGTGCCGGGGCTGTGCAGTCTTTCGCGCAGGTTGGGAAACAGGTCAAGCGCCTGGGCCGTGCTCAACCCCCTGTCATCGACTCGCGTCGGCAGCTCGAGGTGTTCCTTGACGTCCAGGGTGGCGTAGATGCCGCGGTCCTCGGGGCAGAAGGCCACACCGTGGCGAGCGATATGGTAAGGGCGCAGGCCAATGGTCTCGGTGCCTTGGAGACGAATGCTGCCGCGTCGCCGCGGTACGATGCCCATGATCGATTTCAATGTCGTGGATTTACCGGCGCCGTTGCGGCCCAGTAGGGTAACGACCTGCCCTGGCGGCACCTCGAGGTCGATGCCATGCAGCACATGGCTCTCGCCATACCAGGCGTGCAAATCGCGAATGGTGAGCATGGGCACGGGTGTGAGTTCAGCCGCGGCATCAGTCATGGCGGGCGCCTCCGATATAGGATTCTATGACGCGCTCATCCTGGGAAACCGTGGCGTAATCACCTTCCACCAGCACTTCGCCGCGGGCCAGCACGGTGATGCGATCGCAAAGTTCGGCTACCACACCGAGGTTATGCTCCACCATCAGTACGGTTCTGCCTCTGGCAACGCTTCGTATGAGCTCGGCGGTCCGGCCT
This sequence comes from Halomonas sp. TH-94, assembly GCF_057473365.1. Taxonomy (NCBI): domain Bacteria; kingdom Pseudomonadati; phylum Pseudomonadota; class Gammaproteobacteria; order Oceanospirillales; family Halomonadaceae; genus Halomonas; species Halomonas sp. TH-94. The sequence goes on along the minus strand of NZ_JBYCKL010000106.1, from coordinate 70,514 downwards.
ACGTCTTCGGTGCCCATGCCGGCAAGTGGCTCGTCGAGCAGCATGACCTGCGGATCGAGAGCCAAGGTGGTGGCCAGCTCCAGCGCACGCTTGCGGCCATAGGGCAACTCAGCCGCAGGCGTATCTGCCCATGCCTCGAGACCGACATCTTCGAGCAGAGCCATGGCCTGCTCGCGCTGATAGTCCAGGCGACGCTGGGAGCGCCAAAAATCAAAGGATTCGCCGCGCTGCCGCTGAAGCGCCAGTTTGACGTTCTCCAACGTGCTCAGCTTTCCGAAGACGGCCGAGATCTGAAACGAGCGAACCATGCCACGGCGCGCGATCTGATCCGGCTTGAGCTGGGTGATGTCCTGGCCCTGATAGTGAATCTTTCCCGACGTAGGTGCCAGAAACTTGGTGAGCAGATTGAAACAGGTGGTTTTGCCTGCTCCGTTGGCTCCGATCATGGCATGGATGGTGCCGGCCTCGATGCGCATGGATATATCATGTACCGCCTTGAACCCCTTGAAGCTCTTGGTCAGGTTGGCGGTCTCGATGATTGCTTCTGCCATGGAGTGCTCCGCGTCATGTTGTTATTGGAGTCGGATCTCTCGGGGCGGAGTTGTGCTGCCCACCACTAGTCTTGGCCTTTATGCAGCTTAGGGCCATGGCCGCTGTGCACGTGGGCCTGTCCAAAAAACACATGCCAGCACTTACTTTGTTCACGCAGGAATCCCACCGACGCGCGCCGCGCATCGGTGGGAAAATCTGAGCAGTTGAGCGTTAGGGCGAGATATTGCTCAGGTGGTCAGTACCCGCTCTTCGGCATATTGAGCAGCTATGTCGTTCACGGAGATGCAGGTGTACTTGATCACGAAGAAAGCCAGCGTGGCCGGGCAGTGGAAGCTCTCCTCGAAGCGCTCCACATGGGCACCGCGGCCGCGGGTGACGCTGGCGCGGTAGGTGTCGCCCGCCTTGGTCAGCCTGACCGTGGCCTGGCTGTCGGCTTCCTGCTTCTGAAGCACCAGCTCACGCTGGCGGGTCAACAGTTCACCGAGCATCTTACCGCCCTCGCGTTCCTCGGGTGTGGCCCACACTTCCTGATCCCGTTCGCCATACTGGTACAGCATGATGGCGGGCAAGATGGAAAAGATGGCGCCGGTCAACAGCCAGGTGAGCTCGGCTCCCGTGGGGGAAAGCGAGAACACGGCGAACAGCTGCAGCACGAAGCCGGCCAGTAGAATAGCGGCCAGCGGGCGCCACATGCGCGGGTTCATGACCGGCTTGCCCAGGGTATGGCCCCACAGGCCGGCTGCCACCAGCGCACCGAGCAGAAGCGTTACGACTCCCCAGAGCGGGCCGCCGCCCAGCAGCAGGGCAATGGCGCCAATCGCCACCAGGGCACTGTAGAAGACCGCCAACAGTATGTAAGCGCGTTCCAGAGTCATGCGTCACATCTCCTTTCTACCGGTTGCCGTGGGCGGCAACGCCGTTGTTATTCGAGCATGTCGTTCGCGTGGTCGGCTCGAAGAAGCCTTTCGTCAGGGTGGCAGCCAGCGGCCACCGTCACAGCTTCGCACATTACGCGTTGCTGAACAGCATAGCGAGGCCCAGCGTTGGCTGCATTGTCAGAGTGTGCCGTCGTCCACACCGACCCGCTCGGGCACGAACCAGCGTACCGGACGCAGGTCCTTCTCGATCAGATCGTCCACCTGGAGCAGGGTGGCGAAAATCGCCATGCGCACCGGAATGCCGTTGTCGGTCTGGCGGAAGATCGCCAGGCGTGGGTCGCCGTTGAGATCCACGTCGAGGTCGTTGGCATCCGGGCGGCTGTCACGGGGCAGCGGGTGCATGACGATGGTGTCGCGGCCGCAGCGCTTGTCCATGAAGGCGCGGTCGACGGTGAAATCCCGCGACAGGCTGAACCCTTCGCTCATCTCGGCGGTGAAACGCTCCTTCTGGATACGGGTGGTGTAGACCACGTCGACGTCGCTGTAATCGTCAGCCAGGCTGGGGCGCTCTTCGACGCGGTGGCCTCGGGAGGTGACCAGATCGATCAGGTAGCTCGGCATCTCCAGCCCGGGCGGGGCCACCAGGGTGATGCGCATGGGATCGTAGAGCGACAGCAGCTTGATCAGCGAATGCACGGTGCGGCCGTACTTGAGGTCGCCGGTCAGCAGCACGTGAGCGTCGGCCAGCCGCTTGCCCAGACGGGCGAACTCCTTGTCGATGGTATAGAAGTCGAGCAGTGCCTGGCTGGGGTGTTCGCCGGGGCCGTCGCCGCCGTTGATCACCGGCACGTGGGTGGCGGCGGCGAACTCCGCCACCGAACCCTGATCGGGGTGGCGCATGACGATGGCGTCGCAATAGCCGCTCATCACCCGGCTGGTGTCGTAGAGCGACTCACCCTTCGCCATCGACGAGAAGGTGAAGCCGGTGGTATCGCACACGCTGCCGCCCAGGCGGCAGAATGCGGTGTGGAAACTCACCCGGGTACGGGTGCTGGCCTCGAAGAACAGATTGCCGAGCACGGCCCCTTCCAGCACCCGCGTTACCTGACGGCGCTGTGCGATGGGCTCCATGCGGGCGGCGACGCGCATCAGGTGATCGACGCGGTCGCGGGACAGGGAATCGACGGAGAGCAGGTGGGGACTCATCGAAGGCCTCGAAGGTGGCAGCGAAGGGTGGCCCGTAGTGTAACGCTACCGGCGCCTGGCTTCACTGGCGTGATGTCGCGCATTCAGCGGCCTACCAACTCCGCCAGCTGTAGTGCGTGTGCCTTCACCTCGCGTATTGCCCGTTCAGTGTCGAGGTCGTCCATTGCCACTACGCCAACGCAGGCCTCGATGCCGGTCCGGAAATGCGAGGTGGCAACGGGGCTGGCCACCCCCACGGCACCGCGCTGAAGCTGTCCGCGGGTCAGGCTGTAGCCATCGCGGCGTGCCTGGCGAACCGCTTCGTTGTCGGCTTCGCTTGGTGCACGTCCGGCAAGGATGGCGATACCCGCCGCACCCTGCGTCAGCGGATGGCGGCTGCCGACCCTGTAGCCGACCCGCAGCAATCCTTCATCCGGTTCCGCCACCCGGATCACCACGCACTCTTCGCCTTGGGCCACCGAGATAAAGGCGGTGGCCCGAGTGGCCTTGGCCAGCGCTTGCAGTAGCGGCTGGGCTACCGCACTCAGCTGTGGTTCGAAGTGTGAGGCCAGCAGCGAAATGCCCGCGCCCAGGCGCAGCGGGCCCTCGGCGGAGCGAACCACCAGCCCGTGCTGCTCCAGGGTGGTGACGATGCGGTAGGCGATTGCGCGATGCACGTCCAGCTGCTCGGCTAGCTCGGCAACGCTAACTCCCTTGGTGTGCTCGGCGATGATCTCGAGCGCGCGCAGGCCGCGATCCAGTGTTTGCAGGGTGGTGGCCATCGAACGGAATTCCTCGAGTCGATTATGGCTGGGCATGGTAGCGCAGCCGACGGGGATTGACGTCACCGTCGAAACTGCCTATGTTCAGGTCTGTGTCGTTAAACGACATTATATGTGCGATAAAAGTAACAATCAAAATGCAGCCAACAAAAGCACAGCCCATGAAAGCCACGAATCACGACAGCTCTGCGGGGGCATCATGACTTCAACGACTCGACGCACCGCAAGCGGCTGCCCTTTCCATGACGCCGAAGAGCGGCCCCTGGCACCCAACGGGTGTCCCGTGTCGCCCCAGGCGGCAACCTTCGACCCCTTTGACCGCCCTTACCAGATCGACCCCGCCGAGGCGCTGCGCTGGTCTCGCGATCAGGAGCCGGTGTTCTACAGCCCCAAGCTCGGCTATTGGGTCGTGAGCCGCTATGCCGATATCAAGGCGATCTTCCGCGATAACCTCACCTTTTCGCCCTCGATCGCCCTGGAGAAGATCACTCCGGCAAGCCGAGAGGCCCAGGCGGTGCTCGAGCGCTATGACTACGGCATGAACCGCACGCTGGTGAACGAGGACGAGCCGGCCCATATGGCTCGTCGACGCGAGCTGCTCGAGGCCTTCTCTCCCGAGGCGCTGGAAGCCCACGCACCAATGGTGCGACGCCTGGTACGTGAGAAGCTCGACGCCATCATCGACCATGGCCGCGCCGACCTGGTTGGCGAGATGTTCTGGGAGGTCCCGCTCACGGTCGCGCTGCACTTCCTCGGCGTACCCGAGGAGGACATGGAGCAGCTGCGCCGCTTCTCGGTGGCCCATACCCTCAATACCTGGGGGCGACCCTCGCCCGAGCAGCAGGTCGAGGTGGCCGAGGGTGTCGGCAAGTTCTGGCAGTATTCGGGACAGGTGCTCAAGAAGATGCAGGATCATTCCAGCGGCCACGGCTGGATGTACGACATGATCGAGAAGAATCGGCAGAAGCCGGACGTGGTGACCGACAACTACCTGCATTCGATGATGATGGCAATTATCGTCGCTGCCCACGAGACCACCGCCCTGGCCACCGCCAACGCTTTCCGCCAGCTGCTTTCAAGGCCTTCCGTATGGGCCGAGCTGTGCGATAACCCAGAGCTGATCCCCGCTGCGGCGGAGGAGTGTCTGCGTCATTCCGGCTCGGTAGTGGCCTGGCGGCGCATCGCCACCCGTGATGTCGAGGTGGGTGGCGTTGCCATCCCCGAGGGCGGCAAGATCCTGATGGTGACGGCCTCGGCCAATCACGATCCGGCCCATTTCGAGAATCCCGACGAACTCGACATCTATCGCGATAACGCCGTCGACCACCTGACCTTCGGTTACGGCAGCCACCAGTGCATGGGCAAGAACCTGGGGCGCATGGAGATGCGCATCTTCCTTGAGGAGTTCACGCGGCGCCTGCCGCACCTGGAACTCGAGGATCAGGCGTTCACCTTTCTGCCCAACACCTCCTTCCGCGGCCCTGAAGCCCTGTGGGTGCGCTGGGACCCGGCGCAGAACCCGGAACGCCGCGACCCAAGGGTGCGCTCTGCCCAGCGCGACTTCCCGGTAGGAGCACCGGTGGCCCACAGTATCGTGCGGCGAGTTCGCGTGACTCGTGCCGAGCCAGAGGCGGAGGGCATACTCGGTGTGACCTTGGCCGACCCCGCCGGACGGAAACTACCGGCGTGGACGCCAGGCTCGCATCTCGACGTGGTGCTGCCCATCGGCGAGGCGCGCAAGTATTCGCTATGCGGCCCGGCGGAGTCCGGCGACTGGCGCATTGCTGTGCTGAACGAGGAGGCCGGTCGCGGCGGCTCACGCTGGATGCATGAAGCGGTGCGCGAAGGAGTCGAGCTGCGCGTGCGCGGGCCCAAGAACCACTTCCGCCTCGATGAAACGGCGCAGCACTACCTGTTGATCGCAGGGGGCATCGGCATCACCCCGATCGTGGCCATGGCCGACCGGCTCAAGCGCCTGGGCAAGTCCTATGAGCTGCATTACGCCGGTCGTTCCCGCGCCAGTATGGCTTTCATCGAGCGGATCGAGCATGACCACGGCGAGGCGCTACGGCGCTATGCCAAAGACGAAAACCAGCGGCTCGACCTCGCATGCCTGCTTGCCGAGCCGGACGCGGGCACGCTGCTCTACGCCTGTGGTCCGGAGCGGCTGCTCACGGCGCTGGAGGCCGGCACCACTCGCTGGCCGGCAGGCAGCCTGCACGTGGAGCATTTCACTGCCGAGGGTGCGCTGCTCGATCCTGATAAGGAGCACGCTTTCCAGGTCGAACTCGCCGACTCCGAATTCGTCGTCGAGGTGGCGCCGGATCGTACCTTGCTGCAGGCGCTGCGCACCGCCGGCGTCGATGTGCCCAGCGACTGTGAGGAAGGGCTGTGCGGCTCCTGCCAAGTCGAGGTGATAGAGGGTGAGATCGACCACCGGGACAAGGTGCTCACCGCCGCGGAACGCGCCGGCCAGGACCGCTTGATGAGCTGTTGCTCACGCGCCAAGGGCAAGAAGCTGGTGCTGGCCCTCTAAAAGTGGCTGCGCTCGGCCATACGGCGTTAAAAATCAGCTCAAAGTACTCATTTACAGCTCGTAAACGCCGTCTTTTCGCTGATTTTTGCCTTGTCTAGCCATCGCTCGCTCACTTTTTACTATTAACAAGACCTACGCCAACCCTGACAACCGGGACTCACGAGGAACGACAATGAAAATACACAAGCTCGCGACACTGACGACACTCACTGCGCTCTCTTTCGGTGCCTTCCAGGGCGCTGCTGCTACCGAACTGCAGGTCAGCACCTGGGCGGGTCCCAACCATGGCGTCAACACCATTGTCTGGCCGACCTGGGCGAGCTGGGTGGAAGAAGCCACCCAGGGCCGCGTTACCGTCAACGTGGTCCACGACATGGGGCCGCCCAACGCCCAGATGGAGTTGATAGCCGACGGCGTGGCCGATGTCACTTGGCTGTTCCATGGCCTGATGCCGGGTCGCTTCGAGCTGACCAAGCTGCCCGAGCTACCCACCTTCGAGGACTTCTCTTCCGAAGCTGCCTCGGTGGCCTATTGGCGCACGCATAATGAGTACTTCGCCGATGCCGGTGAGCATCGCGGCGTCGAAGTAATCGGTGTGGGCGTGCATGGGCCGGGTTCGATGTTCCTCAACCAATCCATCGACAGCCTCGACGACCTTCGCAGCAAGCGCGTGCGCATCGGCGGCGGCGTGATGGGTGATATCTCCAACGCCCTGGCGCTGACCGGCGTGGCGCTACCGCCAGCCAGCACCTACGAGGCGGCGACCCAGGGTGTCATCGATGGTGCCATGCTGACGCTGGAGGGCCTCAAGAGCTTCCGTCTGGCCGAGGTGCTGCCCTACACGGTGCAGATGCCGGGTGGCTTCTATCGTGGCAGCTTCTCGCTGGTGATGAACCCCGATACCTGGGCCTCGCTTTCCGCGGAAGACCGCGAGGCGATCGAAAGCGTCTCAGGCGAGAAGCTCTCGCGCCTGTTCGGCTACATGATGGATGTGGTCGACGTGCGCGGCATTGAATTCGCCGAGCAACAGGGCAACACCTTCATCGAGCTACCGGCCGAGGAGATCGAACGCTTCCAGCAGCTGGCCGCCGCTCTGCCGGGGGAGTGGAAGGAAGCGGCCGGTGCCAAGGGTGTCGATGGTGAAGCCGCCCACGCTTACTTCTTCGAGCAGCTCGACGCCGCCGAGGGCGATGAGGGGCTGTCGCAGGACGAGGTAATCGACCCCGAAGCCTGATCTTCATCTTTCGTTACCTCTGCGAGCGCGGCCCTGGCCGCGCTCGTTGGCATTTACGACAGAGCCGATATTTGTTTCAAATGCAACTATTTTGACCTCAGTCAATGCTGCCCAAGGGGAGAGAGTCGATACTGCTGAAAACGCACCGGAAGGGAGAGACGTCATGAATCAGGCACCCAGGACGACATGGTGGGAGCGTCTTTGCGAAGGCAGCTACCGCGCCACCACGCGACGGCTGGTCCGCGAGATCGAGGCGGAATCGCCCAAGGTTTACAGCGAGATGCTTCAGGATCTGAAAACGCCTTTGGAGCCTGCCTTCGAGCGTGAGGTCGCCAGACATCTCGACCGCGGTGGTTATCGCGCCTTCGTACCTGCCGATACCCTAATGCCGGCCATGCTTCAGCGCTTCGGTATCGAGCAGGCCTGCGTCACCGACCACGTCAGCTATCCCAGCCTGCGCGGCAACTGCAATGCCTGCCCGGTGGCCGGCTACTGCTGGGGCGCCATGCGTCGCGAGGCGGGGGTCGACGAGTGTCGCGCCTTCTGCCCCAACGCGGCGGCCTTCGAGCGGCTGGCCGAGACCGCCTGACGCTACGTGCGCTATAGCAGGGCCAACAGTACGCCGGCCAGGGCGCAGGCGCCCAGCACCTTGAGCATGCCGACGCCGAAGCGGAATATCGCCAGCAGGGCCGCCACAGAGAGGGCCAGGGCTGCCAAGTCCAGGCTGGCGACATCGGGTACCAGCAGGCGCAGTCCCGCGCCTCGCCACTCGCCGACCTCGGCGAATACCACGTGCAGGCCGAACCACACCGCCAGGTTCAGCACCACGCCCACCACCGCCGCGGTGATCGCTGTCATGGCGCCGCTCAGCGCGGCGTTGTCGCGCAGGCGTTCGACATAGGGTGCGCCGAGAAAAATCCACAGGAAGCAGGGCACGAAGGTGACCCAGGTGACGAGCACCGCAGCCAGGGTGGCAGCCAGCCAGGGGTCGAGAGGCGCGGCGTCGCGGAAGGCGCCCATGAAGCCGACGAACTGAACCACCTGGATCAGCGGGCCGGGTGTGGTCTCGGCCATGCCCAGGCCGTCGAGCATCTCGCCCGGTGCCAGCCAGCCGTAGCTCTGCACCGCCGCCTGGGCCACGTAGCTGAGCACCGCGTAGGCGCCGCCGAAGGTCACCACCGCCATCTGGCTGAAGAAGGTGGCGATCTGGCTGAACACGTTGGCCGGGCCCAGTGTGAGCAGCAGCAGAGCCACCGGGGTCAGCCACAGCGTCAGGAAGATACCCGACACTTTCAGCGACCAGGCGCGGTTGGGCCGCGCGTGGTCGGGCAGCTCGGCGCCCAGCAGTGAATCGCTATCGGCCAGGCCGCCGGACTCACTTCCACCATGCCCGCCGCCGACGCGGAACAGCGGCGAGCCGGCCTTGCCGCCGAGAAAGCCGATCAGCGCCGCGCCCAGGATGATCAAGGGAAAGGCGATATCGAAGAAGAAGATAGCGACGAAGGCGGCTGCGGCGATGCCCAGCATGACATTGTTGCGCAGGGCGCGTTTGCCGATGCGTACCACCGCGTTGATCACGATGGCCAGCACCGCCGCCTTGAGGCCGAAGAACAGTCCTTCCACCACCCCGACGTTACCCAACGCGGCGTAGAGATAGCTGAGCGCCAGAATGCTGATGAAGCCGGGCAGCACGAACAGCGTGCCGGCCAGCAGGCCGCCCTTGGTGCGATGCATCAGCCAGCCGATGTAGATCGCCAGCTGCTGCGCCTCCGGCCCGGGCAGCAGCATGCAGTAGTTGAGCGCATGCAAAAAACGGTTCTCGCCGATCCAGCGCTTCTCTTCCACCAGAATTCGATGCATCACGGCGATCTGCCCGGCCGGGCCGCCGAAGCTGAGCAGGGCGATGCGCAGCCAGACGGCAACGGCATCTCGAAAAGGAATGTTGTGCGGCAGGGGCGGCTGCATGTTGTCTCCAGTCAGGGCAGGGCTCGAGTCGAAGGCAAGCCTATCCTAACTGCTCGAGATGACGGCGTCGTGTGGTATGCCCGTCCATACCGACAGTAGCGCTAACACCAAAGATGCCTATCCCAGCCGTCGGTAGAGCGTCGAGCGGCTGATGCCGAGAGCGCGAGCGGCTGCAGTCATGTTGCCGCCGTGGGCCTCGAGGGTGCGTACCATATGGTTATGCTCCAACTCACGCAGCACTTGTGGGCTTCCGATGAGCTCCTCTGTCGCTTTCGGCGCAGCGGTGGGGTTGTCAGTGACGCCTGCCTGCAGTTTGCGTTGCCAGCGCAGCGAAAGCCCTTCCAGGGTCAGGCGTTGGCACTCAGGTTCGGTACCCACCAGGGCAGCCTCCAAGCAGTGCTCCAGCTCCCGCCAGTTGCCGGGCCATGGGTAAGCGGCCAAACGTTCCCCCAGGCTCTCATCCAGGATCACGTTGCGGCCATGGCGCTGACACAGCGAATTCCAACGTTCACGAATCCGGCCTGCGAGATCGGCTTGCTCGTCAAGGGTGGGAAGCTCCACGACCACCCCGGCCAGACGGTAGAAGAGATCTTCGCGGAAGTCGCCGGCCGCCACCAGAGCCTCCAGGTCGCGATGGCTGGCGGCGATCACGCGGCAGTCGATGGGCACCTCGCGGTGATCGCCCAACGGCGTCACTACCCGCTCCTGCAGTACCCGCAGCAGCCGGGCCTGGAGCGCCAACGGCATGTCGCCGATCTCGTCGAGCAGCAGAGTGCCGCCGTTGGCCTGTATCAGGCGACCGCCATACCCCCCCTTGCGTGCTCCGGTGAAGGCACCGTCGCCGTAGCCGAAGAGCTCCGCTTCGATCAGGCTCTCCGGCAGCGCTGCGCAGTTGAGCGCTACGAAAGGTCGTTGTCCTCCCAGGCTGGCGTGCAGCGCCTGGGCCAGTTGCTCTTTTCCGGTCCCGGTTTCACCCTGTAGCAGTACCGGCAAGCCCGCGGACAGGGCTCGTGCGGCGCGGTGTGCCTCCCGAGCCAAGGCCGTGGGCCAGCTCGCTATGAGATCGTCCAATTGTCGGCCAACAGGTGGCGTGGCGGGTTGCGGCGACGGTACGCGAATGACCTCGGCCGGCTGCCACTTCTCGGGAGGATTGAGACGGCCAAATAGCCGGCCGCCGGTCAGTTCCAGGCCCAATAGCTCGGATTGCCCTTCACACTGCTGCTGAAGTGTCGGCCAGAGACTGCCCAGTAGCTCCTCGATTGAGCGTCCGACCAACGAGGCGGTGGTATGCCCCAGCCACTGGGTGGCCTGAGTATCCACCGCCAGGATCAGGCCCGCATCGTTGATTGCCACCAGGCCGCAGCTCACGCTGTCCAGCTCGGCCAGTGAGGCGTGCACCTGAAGCACCCAGCGCTGCTGGTAATGATGAAGGAAGAGTCGCTGCTCCAGTGCCCCGGTGAGCTGCTGCACCCGGCGCAAGAAAATCTCGGGGCGCGGATGGTTGGCCTCGAAGGTGAGGTCGATCAGACCCAGACAGTCGCCGTTGAGGTCGAACAGCGGGGCGGCCACGCAGGAGACCGGGTTGTCGGGGAACAGCAGATGCTCGCAGGACTTGACCAACACCGGAGCCCGTTCGATGAGCGCCAGGGCCGGCGCATTGGTGCCGAACCAGCGCTCGTCCAGGTTGATGCCTGCCCCGATGCGTAGACGCTCGTCCAGTACGAAATTCCGCCCGTAGCTTTTTAGTATGGTGGCATCAGGGGTGGCGAGCAGCAGCTGGCAGCCGCGCAGATCCTCGGTCATCTGGCTGACCAGAGGGTCGGCGAGTGCGATCAGGCGGCGATGTTGCTCGCATTGGAGGCGCAATTCGCGACTGTCGAGTCGCGGCAGGTCGAGCCGAATGCCTGGGCTAAGGCCATGTTCCAGACAGCGCTGCCAGGAACGGCCGATGCTGGCATCGAGCAGATCCATTGGCAGCTGGCCACGGCTCAGGTGCTCACGGGCTTGGCGAATCACGTCGGGGGTTCTCAGGGCGGCTCGGGTGTTCATGGGCCTCTCCCAGCGAGTCGGCGAAGTGTCCCAGGATGCGACAGCCGTCGTGTCCGGCGACACGACAGCGCTGCTGCGTTTACCAAGGTGTTCCACAACCCGCTGATAATATTATGTTTGTTCTGTTCGATTTCAGCTGGCACGGGGCTTGCTAACACTTTGCTGAAGACGTCACAAGGCCCTGCGGTGCCAGCATGGTCTTCCGACAATCATAATTCAGCCCCATAGGAGCACAACCATGACGCAGCTCTCCAGCACTATCCAATCCTGGCTGGACAAAAGCCACGCCCATTTCATCGGTGGAGAGTGGCTTCCCGCCGCCAGCGGACGAACCCTGGACGTCTACAACCCCGCTACCGCCGAGGTGATCAGCCGGGTTCCCGCAGGCGATGCTGCGGATATCGACGCCGCGGTTGGTGCGGCCCGGGAGGCCTTTCGCGACTGGCGCAAGTCGCGACCGGCGAGGCGCGAGAAGTTGCTGCTTGATCTTGCCGATGCCCTGGAGGCGCGCGCCGACGACTTCGCCCTGCTCGAGACGCTGGACAACGGCAAGCCGGTAACCTTCTCGCGGCACATGGATGTGAATCTGGCCATCGATTTCATTCGCTACACTGCCGGCTGGTCCACCAAGATCGAAGGGCGCAGCATGACGCCTTCGATGCCCTTCGTGCCCGACGACAAGCAGATCGTTGCCTATACCCGCCGCGAGCCCGTCGGTGTGGTGGGGGCGATCATTCCTTGGAACTTCCCGCTGCTGATGGCGGCCTGGAAGGTGGCGCCAGCGCTGGCCGCCGGTTGCAGCATCGTGCTCAAGCCCGCCGAGGACACTCCGCTCACGGCCCTGCTGTTGGCCGAGCTGGTCGAGCAGGTGGGTTTTCCTGCCGGCACGTTCAATGTCGTCACCGGGCTAGGCCATGAGGCGGGTGCGGCCCTGGCCGGTCACCCAGGCATCAACAAGGTGGCCTTCACCGGCTCCACACCGGTAGGTAAGCAGATCGGCCATGCCGCGATGGAGAACCTGACCCGCACCACTCTGGAACTGGGCGGCAAGTCACCGGTGATGGTGCTGGCCGATGCGGATGTCGAGGGCGCTGCCGCCGGCGCCGCCCAGGCGATTTTCTTCAATCAGGGCCAGGTGTGCACCGCCGGCTCGCGGATCTATGTTCACGAGTCGATCCACGACGCTTTCGTCGCCAAGCTCGCCGAGCAGGCCCAAGGCTTGACCCTGGCACCGGGCTGGGAACCGGCCTCTACCCTTGGCCCGCTGGTCTCCGCCAAGCAGCAGAAGCGCGTGCTCGATTATATCGATCAGGCACGCGGCGATGGCGGTATTATCGTGACTGGCGGCGGCACGGGGCGCGACACCGGCTACTTCGTCGAGCCCACGGTGATCACCGGCCTGGCGCAGGACAGCCGCTGCGTACAGGAGGAGATCTTCGGTCCGGTAGTAGTGGTGCAGACCTTCCGTGAGCTGGACGAGCTGGTGACCCTGGCCAACGACTCGCCCTACGGATTGGCCGCCAGTATCTGGTCCAACGACCTCTCGGCAGTCAATCGCCTGGTGCCGGAGATCGAGGCCGGTAGCGTCTGGGTCAATGGCCATAACCTGCTGGATGCCTGCATGCCCTTCGGTGGCTTCAAGCAGTCGGGTATCGGTCGCGAGCTCAGCGACTCCTTGATCGAGCATTACACCGAGCAGAAGTCCGTCGTCATGATCGTTTGAGATAGGTCGTTTGAGATAGGTCGTTTGAGATAGGTCGTTTGAGGCAACCGGGCCCTGACACCGGCCGGGGCCCTTCCATGCAAGGGGAAGAGAATGAACAAGAACAACACCTCGGCACCTCTGTGCGGGACGCTGGGCGGTCTGCTGCTGGCCGTCACCCTGCCCGCCAATGGCTACGAGATGGCCGATCTCGGCCACTCCACGGTGGACATCGACATCCAGGCGCTGCTGGGCGCTTTCCATAGCGATCGGGGCTATGCCAACGGGGCGGCCGAGGCGCGCCGCTACCGCTGGCAGGAGGGCGTGCTGACCCTTGGGGCCGAACTCAACCCCAAGGAGAGTGGCCTCTATGGCCGGGTCAGCACCGTGGGCACCGCCACCTGGGGGGATGGCGACGCTGCCGGCTTCACTTCCGGCAACGAGCGCGAGCTGGAGCTGGAGGACGCCTTCCTCGGCTACCGCAGCGAGTCGCTGGGCGACCCGGGCTCGCCCTGGCGTCTGGACGTCTCCGCCGGGCGCCAACCGATCATCCTGGGCGACGGCTTCCTGGTGGCCGGCGATGCCACCAGCCTGGGGGACGCCCTGGGCGACGAGCTGGACCGCGGCGGTGCCTATTATCTGGCCGGGCGCCAGGCCTTCGACCGCACCGCCATGGTGACGTTGGGCCGCGAGGGCTGGCAGGGCCAACTGGCCTGGTTCGAATCGGACAATCCGGCCCAGGCCAGTACCGAGATGGCTGCTCTGACCCTGGCTCACGATCTCGGCAGCGGCCTGGTGGAGGCCACCTACCTGCGTGGCCTGGGCGTCGAAGAGGCCGAGGCCGATGAGTTCCTGGCCCAGCGCGATGGCATGGACGTCTATGGATTGCGCTTCGAGCAGCGCCTGCTGGACGAGGCCTTGAGCCTGCGCGGCGAGCTCGCCCATCAGCGCAAGGATACCCGTGAGAATGCCTGGGCCGTTGAGCCGGCATGGACCTTCAGCGAACTGCCCGGCCAGCCTACCCTGTCGCTGCGCTACAGCCGCTTCTCCGAGGGCTGGGATCCTCTCTTCTTCGGCGCCACACGTGGCTATGGCACCTGGTTCCAGGGCGAGGTGGCGGCCAACTACGCCGGCCCCTTCAACAGCAACGCCGAGGTGTGGCGGCTGGGTCTGGAGGGCTCGATCAATGAGGCCCTGAACCTGGGGCTGCTGGCCTACGACTTCTCCAGCCGCGATACCGTCGACCAGCCCGACATGGGCGGCCGGGAGTACAACCTCTATCTCGAGTGGCTGCCCACCGAGTGGCTCTATGTCTCGCCGCTGCTTGGCTGGTACGCCCCCGACAGGAGTGCGGAACAGGGCGGCACCCAGCTTGGCGATGACGATACGTCCTTCTATGCCCAACTGCTGGTGGGCGTGTTCTTCTGATGAGCGATGAGGCGGTGCTGATCGCCGGTGGCGGCCCTGCCGGGGCTGCCCTGGCGATGTTGCTGCATCGCGCCGGCCGGCGGGTCACCGTGGTGAGCCGCTGTCGCGATTATCGTGCCATCGAAGGTATCTCACGCCGAAGCCTTCAGGCCCTGCAGGGCCTTGGGTTGGCTCGGGCCGCTGCCTGCGCGGTTGGGCCCTTGCCACGCCGGGTTACCTGGGCGGGCGAAGCGCGGGCGCCCAATGCCGAGTGGCTGCTGCCCCGGCCCGATTTCGATGCGGCCCTGATGGAGGACCTGGGCGCAGCCGGCATCACCGTGATCGAGGCGCGGATAAGCAGGTTCGTCAGTGGTGGCGAGGAAGTGCGGCTCACCCTGGCGGACGGTCGGGTGCTGAGGGCCGGCTGGGGCGTGGAGGCCCGGGGCCGGGCGGTGGCGAGGCGCCAATTCCACGACACTGCCCCCTGGTCGGTTCCTGCCTGGATCCTGCGCGGCGAGGCCGCGGACATCGCGCCGGCCAGCGCCGCCTTGTCGCTGCCCGCCGGCGGTTGGGCCTGGTGGTCGCGCCTTCTCGGCCAGCAGTACCTGCAGCTGGCGTTACCGGAACCGACCCTGGCACAGGCTCGCCGTGATCCGGCCCTCTGGCTGGCAGCCCAGCCGGCCTTGGCTGAGCTCTGGGGCGAGAGCTCCATCCAGCATCACTATCAGCGCCCCAGCATGCTGGGGCGCACCCGCGTGCGGGAAGGGCGAGTGTGGCGGCTAGGGGACGCTGCCATGGCCATCGATCCCCTCTCCGGCCAGGGCATCTTCAATGCGCTCTCCTCTGCCCATGGCCTGGCGCCGGTTCTCAATAGCCTGATCGAAGGAGCCAGCCTCGCCCCTCTGGAGCGTTTCCACCAGCGGCGTCAGGACGCCCAGTACTGGCGCTTCGCGCGGGCCGGGCGGGACTTCTATCGCCAGGCCATGGCTGCCGACCCCGCCCCTTACTGGGCTGCGCGCTGCCACTGGCCCGATCTCCGGCCGCTGCACGTGCCGGAGACTTGGGCACACGTTCGGGTCGGCCGCGGGCTGGCTGTCGTCGGCACCCGCCTGGTCGAGCGGGACCTCGTCTTCACCTCGGATCAGCCCTTGGGGATCCAGGCGGTGGCAGGAGTGGCCCTGGCGCCGCTGGTCGGGGCCATGCAGGCCGAGGATAGCGCCCGGGTGGCTGCGCTACTGGCCGAGGCGGGTTCTGCGGTCCCTGCGGTGAGCCGTTGGTGGTCGGATCACCTTGATTGGCCGGCGTTGCCGGCGGTAACCCCTGCCACCGCCGTTTCTCCATCCGCTACTGCCAACCAGTAGCCCAGCGCATGGGCTGCGGCGAAGCTGGCGCCGCCGAGGGGCCCTGGCATTCCGAGCGGTGGCGGCCCCTCTTGCCAAGGCTGCCAGGCGTCCTGACCTTGCTGGGCCGCCCAGACGCAGGCGTACCAGCGTCCGTCATGGCCCTGGCGCGGTGGGCCGGGTGGCAGGCCCGCGGCACCGCTGACTGCCACCACCCCAGGCCAGGCCGCCGGATAGACCGGCGCCCCGAAACGTGGGCTCGCGGCAACGATCCGTGTACCCGCGGCCTGTAGACGTTCCACCGCCGCCTGCAGCCTTGCATCGGTGCGGGGCAAGCCCAGGCTGCACAGCAGCCAGGCCGGGGGTGCCTCGGCCTGCCACTCGAAGGCCGCTGCCAGGGAGGCAGCATTGGCAGTCAGACGCTCCTCGAAGAGTTTGTAGAGGGCAACTTCCAGCCGTGGGAGCGGCAGGTAATGGCCCAAGGTGGCGAGGATGGCACGGCCATGGCCCAGGCGATCCTCGGGACCGCTGGGGGCATGGCAGCGCACCAGCCTGGGGCTGGAATCGGTGTCAGAGCCGATACCGCTATCGATAATTCCAATGCACGGTGAGCGCCTCGTCATGGACATGGCGTTGCCGCCTCCATGACGATCAGCCGTCCTCCTCGGAGATGATAACGGGCATCCAGGTTACTGAAGTGCCCCCCTTGGTGGCTGATGATCAGCCGGGTGGTATCGCCCAGCACTTCGTCGAGCAGGACATCGAAGGCCCGCGCGGCCTCGGGATCCAGGGCTGCGGTGGGCTCGTCCAGCAGCACCAGGCGAGGCTTCTTGAGCAGCGCCCGGGCCAGGGCCAGGCGCGCGCGTTGGCCGCCGGAAACCTTGCCGCCCAGGTCGCCGAGTTCGGTCGCGAGGCCTTGCGGCAGGCCGGACAGCCAGCCGCCGAGGCCCACCCGCGACAGCGCCTCGATCAGCTCGGCATCGCTGGCCTCGGGGGCCAGGGCGCGCAAGGCCTCGGCCAGGCTGCCGCGCAGCAGGCTGGGGTGCTGCTCCACCCAGGCCACTTGCTTCAGCCAGTGGCGGCGGGCGAGTTCGGCGAGCGGTACGCCATCCACGCGAATCTTGCCCGCCTCGGGGGTTTCCAGGCCCAACAGCAGACGGATAAGACTGCTCTTGCCGGCTCCCGAGGGGCCGTCGATGAGCACCTTGCTGCCCGGCGCAAGCGTGAGATCGACACCGTCCAGCAGCCAGTCCGCCAGTCCCGAGTGGCGGAAACGTACCCCTTCGAGGCGAAGCGCCCCGGGCCCCGACGGACATGCGCCTTGGTAGGGATCGCTCATGGTGGGCTCGGCGAAGAGCTCGGCGAGACGAGTCGCGCTGACCCGGGCTCGCTGCCAGCCACCGTAGAGGCCCAGCAGGCCGCCGATGGGCGCCATTACCATGCCCAGGTAGGCCAGCAAGGCCACCAGCTCGCCCAGCTGCAGGCGCTCCTGGATTACCAGATAGCCACCGCCCAGCAGCACCCCGGCCCGGGCCAGAGCGAGGATCAGCTGAGGGCCCATGTCGCTGAGAAAGCCCACCCAGCGGACTGCCAGCAGGCGCCTCAGTTGATCGTGGCCGAGTCCCTGGAGGCGATTGAGCCGCGCCGCCTCCAGGGCCTGGCCCTGGAACCAGGGGCCATGCGCGAGGGTGTCCTGCCAGAAGCCGGAGATATCGCCGCTCTGTTCCCGCAGCGCCTGTTGGCGCTGGGTCAACGTCGGGCGCCAGGCGCGCAGCCAGAGCCACTGGATGGGCACCAATACCGCTACCAGGAGCATCAAGGTGGGGCTGAACAGTCCGATCATGGCGAGTGCCCCGACCAGCCCCAGCAGATTGCTGAACCCGCTGAGCAACCCGTCCAGGGCGAAGCCCTGAAGGATCGACAGGTCGCCATCGAGCCGGCTCATCAGGTCGCCCCGGCCTCGGGCCTGCCAGCGGGCCGGGGCCAGGCGCAGCAGATGGCGCAGCAGGGAGCGGCGCAGCGACAGCAGGAGCCGGGCGGAGAGCGCCACATGCTGAAGGCGCGTCAGCCCCTGCAAGCCCAGGGCGGAGAGCCCCACCGCTACCAGGGCGCCGACATAGGCAGCCACCGTGGTGAAGTCGCCCTGCATCAGGCCGTGATCGATCAGTCGCTGGGTGAGCAGCGGGGGCAACAGCGCGAGCAGGGTCGCCACCAGGCTCAGCGCCAACAGCCGCACGAGTGCCGGACGCCGCGCCCTTAGCGGGCGATAGAGCCAGCTCCAGGGCAGCGACCGGAACGTCTCAGGCTCGCTCATCGGCATCTCCTCAGCAGAAGTGGCCGGCGACTCTCAGGGAGCCCCGGCCAAAGAGCACTACGCAGCGGCAATCTAGAAGCGCGCCACCTTCAACGTGGCCGTGCTCATGTCACCGGGCAGGCGGATGCGTCCCAGGTCGTTGAAGTCGTCATCGTAGATGGCGATATCGCTGGAGGCACCGCCCACATAGATGCGCGAGCCGTCGTAAGAGGTATTGATGACATAGTAGGTGTGGTCGAGGTCGATCACCCGGACGATCTCCCGCGTTCTGGCGTCCAGCTTGCTGAGTTGGGTGTAGACGCCGTAGAAGACGTCGCGCTCCCGGGGATCCGAGACCATGGAGAAGATGATGAACTCGAAGGGAGCGATCTCCTTGTTCTCGGTCTCGCCGGTGGTCAGGTCGATCCGGCTGATGCCCCAGTGCCAGGCCTCGTTCTCCTCGCCGGGGTGTTCCGCCACCGTGTAGGGACGCACGAACTCGTCCGTGACCTCGCCGATGGTCCACATCGCCAGGGAGTCGGGTGGGCTGAAGTCGGGTCGATCCCAGTTGCGGTTGGCGATGGCGATCTCGGTCTCGCCGCTCTGCGGATCGACCCGGTAGATGTCGGCTCCAGCAAGGTAGAGGTAGCCATCTGCGGCGGCGCCCATGGTGGTGACCTGGCGTGGAGCGGGGAAGGTGGCCAGGGGCTTGGCGTCGAGGCCCGCCGAGGTGTCATAGACCGCCAGCAGCGGTTCGAGTACCTCGTAGCGATCGCGGTGGAGACGTACCCGATCCTGCACCGTGTAGAGGCGGCTACCGTCTGGGCTCACTGCCAGTGAGGCGAGCACCTTGGCGCGCACGTCGCCCTCGGACTGCTGGGCGCGGAACACCTCCTCGCAGCTGGTGAGATCGATGCCCACCACGTCCTCCCAGCGGTTGTGCAGCACATAGGCGATGCGCTCGTCCGGAGAGAGCTGCAGGGTGCCGGAGCCGAAGGCGCCCACCACGTCACAGGTACGCACCACCTCCCGGGCCTCGGGATCGATCACATAGAGCTGGTTGGGACGGGCCATGGTCACCAGGTACTCGCGGACTTCGTCGGCGCCGGTCTCACCGGCGCCGGCGGTATCAGCCACCAGGGGCTGGGCGGCGAGGGCTAGCAGGCCCGTCAGGATCAGGTTGAGTCGTTTCATCGTAAGGCTCTTCATCACTGATCCCCTCCCGGGTAGACGCTGTCGAGCTTGCGCCAGTCATCCTCGGCGCGATCGGCCCCATCCCCCCAGTGGGGGTAGGTGTTCATGGTGTCCGGCACCTGAGCGGGCCACCAGCAGGGGTCGGCGCAGCCGTAGAGATCCGCCTCCATGGGCTGGCACAGCGAAGCCACGCCGCCGAAGGGGTCCACCTCCCAGCCCGGGTCGAAGCTGGAGGTACAGCCGGCAATGGTCTGCATGGCCTGGACCTCTTCCAGGGCCTCCGGGGTCGCGGCTCGCTCCATCTCGCGGGCCTTGCGGTTGAGGGGCGCCAGCCCCAGCTCGGTAAAACTCTTCTTGTTGTGAGTCATGCGCTTTGCCTCCCGGCCAGGGGGCCGTCGAGAAAATCGGGGTTGTGACGCAGGATGCGGGCATAGGCCTGAATGCCGAAGTCGACCCAGTCGCGCATCAGATCGCAGTAGTGGTAGGTGGGGGTCATGACGTCGCCGTAGCGGGCGTAGCTCTCGTGGTAGCAGCCGCCGGAGCAGAGGTTGCGGATGCGACAGTTGCTGCAGCCGCGCTCGGAGCGGTCGCTCCTGGCCTCGATGAACTGCTTGAGGCCGGCGTGGTCGAGTCCCTCGCTAACGCTGCCGAAGGTGGGCATCTCTGAGCCGGTAAAGCGATGACAGAGATGCACGTCGCCGGCATGGTCGACCGACACCAGCCCCAGCCCGGCGCCGCAGGGCACCGCCTTGCTGCGCCCCTCCCAAAGATCGGTGAGCAGCTGGTTGAAGTTGCCGAAGCCGATGTCGCGGTCCTGGATGGCAGCCTCGACTGCACGCTCGCCGAGCTCGACCATGCCATCGAAGACCTGCTTGAGCTCCTCACTGGTCAGGTTGTAGGCGGCCATGTCCCCGGAGGTGACCGGGGCGAAGCCCGCCTCGGCGAAGCCCAGCTCGTTGACCAGGTGGTCGTGGATACCGACCACGTCGGTGATGCCACGGGTCAGAGTGACCCGGGCGCCCACCGGCCGTGAGCGGTAGCTGGCCAGCAGCGGCGCGATACGCTTGGCCACCAGGTCGTAGGTGCCCTGGCCGTTGACGGCGATGCGATTCTTGTCGTGGATCGCCTTGGGGCCGTCCATGCTCACCGTCAGGCCGAAGCGGTGGGCGTCGAAGAAGGCGATCTTTTCCTCGCTCAGCAGGGTGGCGTTGGTAGTCAGGGTGAAGTCCACCGCCTTGCCGAGCCCGTGAATGCGCGCCTCGGCCCAGTCGACCACCTGACGGATCAGCGGCATATTGCTGAGCGGCTCGCCACCGAAGAAGACGATGTTGTAGCGGTCCCGCTGCGGGGCTTCGCGCAGCATCATCTCGACGGAGGCCTGGGCGGTGGCCAAGGCCATCTTCTTGCCGTCTCGAGGATTGTCCAGGTCTTCCTTGTAGCAGTAGCTGCAGCTCAGATTGCAGCCGGTGTTGACGTTGAGCACCACGGTGGAGAGCGGGAACTGCTCCACCTTGACGCTGGAGTTGTAGGCCTGGACGGCACCGTCGGTGATCAGCTTCAGCGCCTTGAGCTGCTCCAGACGCGCCTGGATATCGTCGCCGCTGGCGCGGCGGGTCAGGTTTTCCGGCAGCGCCCGGCTGTCGAGCCCCTCGCCGCGCCCGGCCAGGGCCAGCAGCTCCTCGCTCAGGGCATCCGGGGCGAACAGGCTGGTGGTGGGAATATGAAACCACAGCGGCCGGCCTTCCACTTCCACCCGATGCAGGTTCTGGGGGATCGCTTGCAAGATTCCCATGATGATCTCCTGGTTCTGGTGTCAGCGAAGCGGTGGGTTGTTCCAGCGCTGCACGGTAACGATCAGTTGGGCCTCGTCCTGTAAGGCTTCCTGACCCACGACGCTGGCAGTGACGCGAAGGTTGCCCACACTGTTGGCGTTGTACTGGCGCAGCGGATTGGGCCCGGCCCCGGCCGGCGAGAAGATACCGGTGGCGGCGTCCATCACGCCGGCGAACTTGGCGTCTTCGTCGCGCTCGGCGATCTCGTCCCAGGGGGTGACGCTCCAGCGTACCGGCACCTGGCCCAGGGGGATGCTCTCCTCGCCTTCACCCAGATAACCCATGGCGCTGAAGACACCGCTGACCGGCGGGGTCTTGTCATTGCCGATACGTGCCACGCCGAGAGGAGGGGTTACCTCGAGGCGATCCACCTGGCGGTAGCCAGCGAGCAGCTGCTCGTGTGTCTGTGCGCCGACACGCAGTGGCAGCCAACCGGGGGTCAGGTCGGTGCTTGCCTCGACGTTCAGCACCAGGCGGTGGTCGCTGCGTTCCACTTCCTCGCGCACGGTCACGTCCGCGCCGAGATTGATCTCACCTTCGTCAAGGCCCTGGCCCAGCAGTACCAGGCGGCTGCGTTCGCCTGCCTTCAGCGAGGCGGGAAGGCTGGCCACCAGGCCGGGTTCGTCCCCGTCACGGGGTACCATTTCCACCATCATGCCGACGGCCTCGTCGCGGTCGTCGAAGATGCGTCCGCTGGGCCGCTCGCCGGAGAGGTCCAGCACCTGCTTGAAGTCGTGGCCGTTGAGGCTCAGGCTGGCGCGCCACTCGTAGCCGGTATAGACGATGGCCTGGCCCTCGCCGGTCAGCGGGCGGCCGTTGGTAAAGGCGCCGTCGAGGCGCATGGCGTAGGCATCCTCGCCCGCGGTGGCGGTGATGGTCACATCGGCGTAGAAGTCGCCCTCGCCAGGCCAGTGGCCCCAGAGCTGCCAGTCGCCTTCGGGGGAAACCGCCTCGGCCGCCTGCCAGGTGTCCCAGGCCTCGCTTTCAAGACCCTGGGTTTCGGCCAGCCAGGGGGCGATCTCGTGCAGGGCAATGTCCAACCAGTCCCGGTCCCGGGCCATGGCCTGGTATTCGATGGTCTGGAACTGGCCTACGTGGAAGTGCACCAGATGCTCCCACTCCTCCAGCGGGCGCTGCTGCAGCTGGGCGCGACCGCCGGTGTGGCAGCGAGCACACATCTCCTGGTAGCTGGGGTGATCGAAGGACTCGATGCGGTTGAGCCGACGCTCGATCAGCTCGCGCTGGGAGGCGCTCTCTTCAGGGGCGAGCCCTTGGGTGTCTGCCAGGTACTTGACGATGTCGCGGCGCGCCTCGGCGGGTAGCTCCAGACCATGCATGATCTGCATGCGCGCCAGCGTCATGTCCCAGCCCTCCGGGGTCTTGCGCTGCTGGCTGATGCGGCTCCAGTTCTGGGAGCCATCCTGGGACTGGTGGCAGGCGGTGCAGTAACGTTCGATGGCCTCGCCACCGGGGGAGGCCTGGGAGAGGGCCGGTAACAGCAGGGACAGGCCGCACAGCCCAGCGGGAAGTGCAAATTTGATCACGGGGGCTTCTCCTGGATTATTCTTGTGGTGTTGCTTAACCCTATATAGCAAGTACCGAACCTTTCCTGTTTTTGTTATTTAAAATCAGTGTCATGAGCGTTTTGCTCTGGTTCCTGAATTGAGGTGGGAACGGTGAAGCGCGAGCCGGCTGTCCCAAGATGAAACGCTGGTGTTGCGCTCTGCAGCAGGCACGGCTGGGTACCGCCGGCGTTCCGTTGGTGATCCGTCAAGCCGCGAGTAAGTGAGGACTTACTTGATTGGTCATCTATTGAGCGGGGTCAAGGCGAGGCGTGATAGAGGCGCTACGGTAAGAACTGGCTGTAGAGGAACGCCTTGATGAATGAATCTCGACCACCCCAAGAGTCCCGCCCGCCGCCACATGACGAGAAGCAGTTGCACGATTTTCTCGAAGGCGAGCGGGCCCTGCTCGAGCTCAGGTGCTGTGAGCCAAAAGCACTGAGTGTGCTGATACATGATTTGGCTCACCCCATGAGTCCTTCGCTGGAGCAGGCCATTGCACGCAGCCTGGCCAGTCGGGAACTGGCGGATTTTTCTCCCGCCAGTTCCCTGCTACCCGTGATGATGCGACGCTTCGGCCTCGATCCGGCCGCCTGCAGCCGCGACCCGGCCATCCATTCCCTGCGTACCGTTTGCAGTGCCTGCCCCAAGGTCGCGACCTGCTGGCTGGCGCTGCGCCACGATGCCCCGCGGGAGGAGTGTCGGGAATTCTGTCCCAACGCCGAGCTCTTTGAGCAGTCGATACTTCCACCGCATAACGATTGAGCGGATCGTGCAACACATCGCAATGGCTCAGGCGGTGGCCGCACGCAGCCGCGCGAGCAGGTCATCGATCATGGCGATCTTGGCTTCGGCCTCGCGGATCTGGGTGCAGAACGCCTCGCGCTTGTGCAACAGCCGGGCTTCCAGCTCGTCGCAGAAGGGGGGCTCGGGGTGAAAGCGCGGCATCGCTTCGCGAATCTCGTCCAGGCTGAATTCCAGTTCGCGGGCTCGCCTCACGAAGCGCAGCTCGGCCAGGGTCAGCTCGGTGTATTCGCGATAGCCGTTGTCGCGTCGCGATGGGGGCGTGATCAGGCCACGTCTTTCGTAGAAGCGGATGGTGTCGCGGCCAAGCCCGCAGGCCCTTTCCAGCTCGCCGATCAGCATGAGGAAAACTCCTTGACTGTGGAGTTGGCTCCACACCTTACCATGGTTCGAGAGGCCCGCACGGCGGCAGTCCCGATATGGTGAGGAGGCAACGAGATGGCATCCCAGCTCGAGGAACGACAGCTACAAGCCAGCGACGGCGTGACCATCGCTGCCCGCTTCGTCACCCCGGAAAATCCCACGGCGGCGGTACTGATCGCCCCCGCCATGGGCGTGTCCCAGCGCTTCTATGCCCCGCTGGCACAGTGGCTGGCAGGGCAAGGGATGGCCGTGGCCACCTTCGATTATCGCGGCATGGGAGCGTCGCGGCCGGCGCGGTTGAGCGGCTTTCCGGCCACCATCATGGACTGGGCCCGGCTCGATGCGTCGGCAGTGCTCGGGGCGCTGGAGCATCAGGCGCCGGGGCTGCCGCGCTACTGGATCGGCCACAGCCTGGGCGGGCAGATACTGCCGCTGGTGGCGGGGCACGAGCGGCTCGAACGCATCGTCACCGTGGCCTGCGGCAGCGGCTACTGGCGTGAGAACGCGCCGGCGCTGAAGCGGCGTGTGTGGCTGTTCTGGTTCGGCGCCGTGCCGCTGCTCACGCCGCTGCTGGGCTATTTTCCCGGCAAGCGGCTCAATATGGTGGGCGACCTGCCGCGCGGCGTGGTCGAGCAGTGGCGGCGCTGGTGCCTGCATCCGGAGTATGTCGTAGGAGCGGAATCCGGCATGCGTGAGCGCTTCGCCGCCGTGCGTACGCCGGTGGTGTCGCTTTCCTTCAGCGATGACGACTTCATGTCGGCGCGTAACACCGAGTCGCTGCATGGCTTCTACACCAACGCCCCGCGCACCCTGCAGCGTATCCGACCCCAGGAGGCGGGCCTGGCCCGCATCGGTCACTTCGGCTTCTTCCGTGCCGAACACGAACAGGCGCTGTGGCAACGCTACCTGCTTCCGGCGCTGCAGGGCGATATGGACCAAACCGCCGAGGCGAGCGCGATCACGGGGGCTTGAATCAGGCCGGCTCTGCCTGCCCCAGCAGTGATGTTACCGCCTCGCCGACACGTCGGACGCCGGCTTCGACGGTGGGTGTCAGGGCCATGGCGTAGTTCAGGCGCAGGCAGTGGCGATATTTACCCGAGGCCGAGAACAGCGAACCTGGTGTGATGTGCAGGCCCTCGTGTGCCAGGAATTCCTTGAGGCGCACGCAGTCGATGGCGCCCGGCAGCTCCAGCCACAGCAGAAAACCACCTTGCGGATAGCTGACCCCGGTGCCCGCCGGGAAGTAGCGCGTGACCCAGTCGATCATGACGTCGCGATGTCGGCGGTACTGGCGCACCATCTCGCGCAGGTGACGCTCGTAGTGGCCGTGCTGGACGAACTCCGCCACGGCGAGCTGCGGCAGCGTGGCCGAGGCGCCGGTCGAGACGTACTTCATGTGCAGGGCCTGGTCGCGGTATCGCCCCGGCGCCATCCAGCCGACTCGCAGCCCCGGCACCAGGGTCTTGGAGAAGGCGCTGCACAGCAGCACCCGGCCATCGTCGTCGAAGCTCTTGAGGGTGCGCGGTCTGGGTGTCTCGAAGGAGAGATCGCCGTAGATGTCATCCTCGACGATGGCCACGTCGAAGCGCTGGGCCAGGGCGACCAGCGCTCGCTTGCGCGCCTCGGGCATGGTGTAACCGAGCGGGTTGTTGCAGGTGGGTGTGATCTGGATGGCCTTGATCGGCCATTGTTCCAACGCCATCTCCAGCGCTTCCAGGCTGATGCCGGTGCGCGGGTCGGTGGGAATCTCCAGCGCCTTGAGCTTCTGGGCCTTGAGAATCTGCATGGTGCCGTAGAAGCTCGGCGAGTCCACCGCCACCACGTCGCCCGGTTCGGTCAGGATGCGCAGGGCGAGAGAAAGCGCCTCCTGGCAGCCGGTGGTGATCAGCACGTCATCCGGGTGCAGCAGGCAGCCCGACTTGGTGGCCAGCCGCACGACCTGGCGGCGCAGTGCAAGGCTGCCCTGCAGGCTGTCATAGTTGAGACCGTGGGCCGCCACGTGGCGGTGCAGGGTAGCCAGCTGGCGCTGCAGGGGGCGCAGGCTGGCGGCGGCAAGATCGGGGATTCCGCGCCCCAGCATAAGCAGGCGATCCTCCTCGGGGGAGCGCGCCACCAGCTCAAGCACTTGGTCCCATTGGGAAACGTCGAGCGGGCGCTGGGCGGGGCGGGATACCTTCGGCAGCAGGCTTGGGGTCGGACGGGGCAATACGTAGTAGCCCGACCGAGGGCGCGCCTGCGCCAGGCCGGCTTCCTCGAGGCGACGATAGGCCTCCTGCGCCGTCGAGATGCTCATACCCAGCTCGCTGCAGAGCGCACGCACTGAGGGTAGTCGATCGCCGACACGGTACTGGCCCTGCTCGATACGCTGAGTCAGGGTCTGCGCTACTTGTTCGTAACGTTTCATGACAGATTCGCTCAGCTGCTCCCGCTTTGCGGTACAGGTGGTGAGGGAAGGGGCGATACAGCGTTAGAATAGTGCCATCTGTATTGAAAAACTATTTATCCTCTGAATCTGTAATGATTTTGTGTGCGGCCATAGCCTGTCAGAACCCACCGACAGGAGATGCCAGCATGATTCTCGCTTATCTTTCCCGCCTTGGCCTGCGGCTCAGAAGCCAGCATCAACGCTACCGTTCGCGGCGTCAGTTGGGCCAACTCGACGACCACCTGCTGCAAGACATCGGCCTCGACCGGGGTGCCGCCGAGCGGGAGGTGCGTAAGCCGTTCTGGAGGTAGTGCCGACAGGAGGGAACCGCAGCCGGTGGGGGCTATCCTAGAGTCAAGACCTGAGTCCGGCAGCCAAGGAGGAGCCAGCCATGATCGAGACACTGCCTGCCCCGGAGTATGTCGCGGCGTTTCGCATATCGGGCACGCTGCGCCGCGAGGACTACGATGTGCTGATCCCGGCGATCGAGGAGAAGCTCGCGTACAGTGAACGCATCGGCGTGCTGGCCGATATGACCGAGTTCGATCATATGACCCCCGGCGCCCTGCTGCGTGATCTCTCCTATGCCATGAGCAAGCTTGGCGAGTACCACCGCTTCAAGCGCGCCGCGGTAATCGCCGACAAGCGCTGGATCGAAACGACCACCAAGCTGGCCGACAAGCTGTTGCCCCAGGTCGAGATGCGTGTGTTCCATCGCGGTGAGCTGGAAGAGGCCATGCGCTGGGTCGCCGGCTTTCGCAGCAACCTATGAAAGACGGGCTATGACGCCGTGGCCGTGGCGGCCCGCTCGCCGTGCCACTGGCGCAGCAGCCAGCCAAACACCAGCCCCAGTGCCAGCAGCCACACTCCGGCGGCGGTCAGCAGCCATAGGCTGTCGGCCATTCGCAGCACCAGCCCGCCAAGGCTTACCCCTACCGACTGGCCGAGGAACAGGCAGCCGGCGAACACCGCCATGGCGGTTCCGCGCATGGCGGGGGCCATCTGGGTGGCGTTGATCTGCAGCGTGCTGTGCATCATGTAGAAGCCGAGCCCGGCGGCGAAGGCGCTGGCGGTAGCAAGGGCCGGCAGCGGGGCCAGCGCCAGCCCGATGAAGCCGAGCCCCATCAGCACGCCGCCCCCCGCAGCGAGGCCCGGCTCGCCCAGGCGTGCCACCAGCGGTCGTGCCAGGGCGGCGAAGATCAGCCCGCCCACGCCGAACAGTGCCACCATCAGCCCGGCTTGGGTCAGGGAGACATCCAGGCGGGTATAGAGATGGCTGGCAACGAATGCCAAAGCGCCGAAGGCGGCGATACCCTCGAGAAATACCAGCACCAGGATGCGGCGGGCACGGGAAATGTTCAGCACCTCACGTATGCGTGAGAAGTAGTTGGTTCGGCCCTTATCGGCCCTGGGCGGCGACAGCGCCGGCTGGCGCCGCAGCGCTACCAACAGCAGACCGCCGGCGGCAAGAAACAGCAGGGTGAGCAGCGCGAAGGCCACCTGCCAGCCCAGCGTATCGGCCAGGAAACCGCCCGCCACCTGCCCTGAGATGAGTCCCAGTACCGCGCCTGAAAGCATGTGGGCGAGGGTGACCTGGCGCCGTTCGTAGGGCACGTTGTCGCCAACCCAGGCCATGGAGAGTGGAATGATGGCAGCGGCGGTGGCGCCGTTCAGCGTGCGGAACACCAGCAGCATCGGCAGCGACTCGGCCAGGGCCGAGCCCAGCGCACCCACGGCACAGGCCAGGGTGGCCAGACCGATCACTCGCAGGGTGCCGTGACGGTCGCCCAGCGGGCCGTAGGCGAGCTGCATCACGCCATAGGCGATGGCGAACAGGGTGATGTTCTGCGCCACGTCGGCCACCGGGCGGGCAAAGGCCTCGGACAGCGCCGGCAGCATGGCGTCGGTGACCCGCATCGAGGCCATGCTGGCAAAACCCGCCAAGGCCAGCAGCAGGATCACCAGCCGAGAGGGGAGAGAAGGCTCGCTCAATGTTCCACCCCCTGTGCTTGCTGGGCCGCCATGGCTCGCTCGGCAGGCCGTACCAGTCCCACATAGCTCGCCACGGCCATCAGCCCGCCCAGCGCCACGACGATGGCCATGGTGCGCGATGTTCCGTCGTGCAACTGGGCCACGGCGCCGCCGACCAGGGCTGCTATGGTCATCTGCAGAAAGCCGAACAGCGACGATGCCGCACCGGCACACTGCGGGTTCGGAGCCAGTGCCCCCGTCATCGACTGCGGCATCAATATACCCATGCCGACCATGAACACGACATGCGGGCCGACCACGGCCCAGGCGGCAAATACTCCGGAGAGAGCCAGTGCCGCCATCAAGCAGCCTCCCGCTGCGCATATAAGGGTGGCCAGGGCCACCAGCCGTTCGCGTCCCAGGCGATGGCTGAAACGACCGCTGAGCAGGGTACCGACGAAGAAACCGGCCACGATCAGGGAGAAGAACAGCCCGTACTGGAAGGGTGAAACGCCAAGGAACTCGATCAGCACGAACGATGACCCCGAGAGATAGGCGAACAGTCCCGAGAAAGCCGCCGCGTTGGTCAGGGTATAGCCCATGAAGGTGCGCTGACCGAGCAGCATGCGGAAGTTGGCCATGATGGCCTTCGGGTGGATCGACTGCCGCCGCTCCGGTGGTAACGGCTCAGGCAACGCCA
The DNA here is from genome assembly GCF_057473365.1 of Halomonas sp. TH-94. Lineage (NCBI taxonomy): Bacteria > Pseudomonadati > Pseudomonadota > Gammaproteobacteria > Oceanospirillales > Halomonadaceae > Halomonas > Halomonas sp. TH-94. Next base: position 41,740 of record NZ_JBYCKL010000106.1, on the reverse strand, counting down.
GGATCAGCAGCGGCAGCATCGCCGCGGCGTAGAGCGCCAATAGCACGAAGACCGACTGCCAGCCCCAGATCAGCAGCAGTCCGGCGCCGACGATGGGTGCCACCGCCGGGGCCAGCGACATGGTACTTGCCATGTAGGAGAGGATGCGTCCGGCCTCGATGGGGCCGTAGATGTCACGCACCGCGGCGCGGCCCAGCACCGGCCCGGTGGCGCCGCCAAGGGCCTGCAGAAAGCGTCCTGCCAGCAGCCATTCGATGCTGGGGGCGAAGGCGCACAGCAGGCTCGCCACCAGGAACAGGCTGAAGCCGAAGATCATTACCGGCTTGCGCCCGAAGCGGTCGGAGAAGGGGCCGCAGAACAGCTGGGCGGCGGCGAAGCCGGCCATGTACAGGCTCAGGGTCAGCTGCACCTGGTCGGGGCCGGTGTCGAGCGCAGCGGCCATGGCCGGCATGGCCGGCAGGTACATGTCGGTGGCCAGCGGGCCCAGTGCGGTCAGGGCCGCCAGGGTAACGACCGTGGCAGGGGACTTCAGCCTCAGCACATCGAACTCTCCTTGGGAGGGCGAACAACGACCAGCGGGCGCCGCACTCCCCGCTCCGAATCGGAACGGCAGGCGCGGCGCCCGCTAGTCGTTAGTCTGCTTAATATAGCCTAAATGCCGTGGTCCTGCTCAACCGGCGTCGGGCTGTTGGCCCGGTGCGGCCTTGGTGAAGGCTTCGAGCTCGCGACAACGCTCGGCGATGCGTCGAATCGTCGGATACGCCGCAAGGTCGCACTCGAAGCGTTCGGCATTGAACACCTGGGGCACCAGGCAGATATCCGCCAGGGTTGGGCTGTTATCGTGACAGAACTCGCCGGTGGCTGCCTCGCTGGCCAGCCTGGCTTCCAGGGCGGTGAAGCCCTCGGCGATCCAGTGGCGGTACCAGCCGAGTTTGGCCTCCTCGTCCAGCTTGAGCTCTCCCACCAGATACTTTAGTACCTTGAGGTTGTTGAGCGGGTGGATCTCACACGCGACGAGCTGAGCCAGCGAGCGCACTCGGGCGCGCCCGGCGGCATCCGCCGGTAGTAGCGCCGGTTCGGGATAACACTCGTCGAGGTATTCGCAGATCGCCAGCGACTGGGTCAACTGGGTACCGTCGTCGGTTTCCAGCACCGGCACCAGCCCCTGGGGGTTGCGAGCGAGGTTATCCTCGCCCCGCTGCTCTCCCTTGACCAGATTGACCGCGGCTTGGGCGTAGTCGAGCCCCTTCAGGTTGAGCGCGATGCGCACTCGATACGCCGCCGAGGAGCGGAAATAGCCGTACAGCGTGGTCATGCTTGCTTCCTCCTGGCGCTTATTTGGGCTGGTACTTCACCACCTGCTGGTCGATGGCGCCGAAGATGCTGTTGCCGTCACGGTCGAACATCTCGATGCGCACCCGGTCGCCGAAGCGCATGAAAGAGGTTTTCGCCGCGCCGTGCAGGATCTGCTCCACCATGCGCACCTCGGCCAGGCAGCTGTAGCCCACGCCGCCGTCGGCAATCGGCTTTCCGGGGCCGCCGTCGGGGTCGGGGTTGGAGACGGTGCCCGAGCCGATCACGGCGCCTGCGCCCAGATAGCGGGTCTTGGCGGCGTGGGCGACCAGCTGCGGGAAGCTGAAGATCATGTCGGGGCCGGCGTCCGGCTCGCCGAACTTCTCGCCGTTCAGGTGTACGGTCAACGGCAGGTGCACCTTGCCGTCCTGCCAGGCATCGCCCAGCTCGTCCGGGGTGACGCAGACCGGTGAGAAGCTCGAGGCCGGCTTGGCCTGGAAGAAGCCGAAGCCCTTGGCCAGCTCGCCGGGGATCAAGCCGCGCAGGCTGACGTCGTTGACCAGCATGACCAGCTTGATGTGGCCGGCGGCCTGCTCCGGGGTCACCGCCATGGGCACGTCGTCGGTGATCACCGCGATCTCGCCTTCGAAGTCGATGCCGTGCTCCTCGCTCACCGCCTCGATGTCCTCGGTGGGGGCAAGGAAACGGTCGCCGCCGCCCTGGTACATCAGCGGGTCGGTCCAGAAGGTCTCGGGCATCTCGGCGTTACGCGCCTGGCGCACCAGCTTGACGTGATTGAGGTAGGCGGAGCCGTCGGCCCAGTGGTAGCTGCGCGGCAGCGGCGAGTGCAGCTTGCTCTGGTCCAGTGCGAAGGCAGCGTTGGCGCTGCCTGCGTTGAGCTCGGCGTAGCGCGCTTCCAGTTTGGGGCTCACCTCAGCCCAGTTCTCGATCGCCTGCTGAAGCGTGGCGGCGATGTCGGCGGCGGAGACGGCGCGGGCGAGGTCGCGGGAGACCACCAGCAGCTCGCCGTCGCGGCCGTTTTTCAGAGTAGCGAGTTTCATCTTGGCTCAATCCTTTCATCAGGGGCGGGGCTCGGCGGCCCCGTCCGGTTCAGCGTTTCGTCGCTCAGGGCTATTCTGGATCGCTCAAGGCTGTCAGGGCTGCTTGGGATCGAAGTGCGAGCGCAGGGTCGACCATACGTCGACGTAATCGCGCTGGCGAATGTCCGCGTCCAGAGCCGCCTCGGTCGGATGGAAGACATAGCGGCTCTCGAACATGAAGGCCAGGGTCGCATCCAGGCGCTGCGGTGTCAGCTCGGCATTGGAGGCCTTCTCGAAGGTCTCGGCGTCGGGGCCGTGGGGCGACATGCAGTTGTGCAGGCTGGCCCCGCCGGGAAGGAAGCCCTCGGCCTTGGCGTCGTACTCGCCGTGGATCAGCCCCATGAACTCGCTCATCAGGTTGCGATGGAAGTAGGGCGGGCGGAAGGTGTTCTCGGCCACCATCCAGCGTGGCGGGAAGATCACGAAATCGATGTTGGCCATGCCCGGGGTGTCGGAAGCCGAGGTCAGCACGGTGAAGATCGAGGGGTCGGGGTGATCGAAGCTCACCGTGTTGATGGTGTTGAAGTTGGCCAGGTCGTACTTGTAGGGCGCGTAGTTGCCGTGCCAGGCCACCACGTCGAGCGGCGAATGGCCGAGCCTGGTGGTCCAGAAACGTCCGGAGAACTTGGCCACCAGCTCGAAGTCGCCCTGCACATCCTCGTAGGCCGCCACGGGGGAGAGGAAATCGCGCGGGTTGGCCAGGCCGTTGGCGCCGATGGGCCCCAGGCCGGGCAGCTCCAGAGGGCTGCCGTAGTTCTCGCAGATATAGCCACGGGCGGCATCGGAACCTTCCGCCAGGCGCACCTGGAACTTGATGCCGCGGGGGATCACCGCGATCTCGCCGCCCCTGACCAGCAGCTCGCCCATTTCGGTGCGCAGGCGCAGGGTGCCATGCTGCGGCACGATCAGCAGTTCGCCGTCGGCGTCGTAGAAGAAGCGCTCGGTCATGTCGCGGTTGAAGGCGTAAACGTGCACGCCGCAGCCGGCCTGGGTGCCGGCGTCACCGTTGACGGCGATGGTCAGCAACCCATCGATGAAGTCGGTGGGCTCGGCGGGAATCGGCAGCGGGTCCCAGCGCATCTGGTTGGGGTCGGCGGCGGGCTTGGCCAGCGGCGAAGTCGCCACCCGGCGGTTCTCCAGCGGCGTATAGGCGCTCTGCACTACCGAGGGGCGAACGCGGTAGAGCCAGCTGCGCAGGTTGGCGTGACGCGGTGCGGTAAAGGCCGAGCCGGTGAGCTGCTCGGCGTACAGGCCGTAGGCGCAGCGCTGCGGGGAGTTCTGACCCTCGGGCAGGGCGCCGGGCAGCGCCTCGGTGGCGAAGTGGTTGCGAAAACCGCTCATGGTCTCGAGCGCTTGGGTCGTCATGTCGGGGTTCCTCTTGATCAACGTCCTGTTGATGACTTGTTGTCTTTAGCGGGTCTCGATCTGCCGGCGATCATTCGCCGGCGCCCTGTGCATCCGGCGGCGAGCCCATCTGGCCGGCGATGGCCAATGCCTCCTCGAGCACCTGCTGGTCGCCGATGTGGTTGGCCAGCAGCAGGATCAGCCGGGTATTGATGCGCTCGCTCTCGGCCTCGCTGCGCTCGCGATGCAGCTCCGTCAGCGCGGCATAGAAGGCGTCCGGGGCGGTGAAATTGGGGTTCAGCTCAAGCCGTAGCATGGGTGCCTCCCTGAACGGTGGAAGGAGCGAGATAGGCGCCCAGGGCGCGGTCCATCGCCTCGCCTACCTCTGCCGCCGTGACGGCGTTCCAGCGGGCGCTGACGTGCTGGTCGGGGCGAATCAGGTAGCCGGCGCCGGCGGTCAGGCCGTAGCGCTCAGCGATCAGGTTCTCCACGTCCTCGATCTGGCGGCTGCGCGGTAGTTCGGTCAGGGGGCGGGGTGCTGGGCCGACCAGCAGCAGGTCGAGATCGGCTTGCTGCTCGAGCAGCGGACGCAGCTCGGCGGCGAGGGACTCTGCCCGGGCACTGTCCATGCGACCGTCCAGCAGCAGCACGAAGCGTTCGCCGAGCTGGTTGAGCAGCCAGGCACGCCCGCCCGTCAGATCGATCGGCGCGTCCTTGGCCGGGCTGCCGGGGCGCAGCTCCAGCGGCAGGCCTTCGGCCTCGTGGCCGTTGAGCGGCGAGCCGTCGTAGCGGCACGGCATGGAGAGGCGGCCGCTGTTGACCAGACTGCGAGCGAAGGGGTAATGCTCGGCCAGCTCCAGCACGCTGTCGCGAAAGAGTCGACTGATGCGGCTCTTGGGCGTGATGAAATCGGTGGCACGGGTCGAGTTGAGGATGTTCTCGGCAGCACCGTGCTGGCGCTCGTCGTTATAGGTGGCAAGTAGCGCCTCGGGGGCCTGACCCTTGAGTACCCGCGCCAGCTTCCACGCCAGATTCTCGGTGCTCTGCAGCGCGCCGTTGGCGCCGCGGGCGCCGAAGGGCGAGACCTGATGGGCGGCGTCGCCCATGAAGAACACCCGGTGGTGGGTGTAGTCGTCCATCTTGCGGCAGCGGAAGGTGTAGACGCTGGCCCACTCCAGCTCGAACTCCACGTCCTCGCCGAGCATTGCCTGCACCCGGGGGCGGATGTTCTCTTCCTTCTTCTCCTCCTCCGGGTCGGCGTCCCAGCCCAGCTGGAAGTCGATGCGCCAGACGTTGTCCGGCTGGCGATGCAGCAGTACCGACTGGTTGCGATGGAAGGGTGGGTCGAACCAGAACCAGCGTTCGGTGGGGAAGTCCGCCTTCATGATCACGTCGGCGATCAGGAAGCGGTCCTGGAAGATCTGGCCGCGGCTCTCAAGGCCCAGCATGTCGCGGATCTTGCTGTTGGCACCGTCGGCCACCAGCAGGTAGTCGCAGGCGAGGCGGTAGTCGCCGTCCTCGGTGCTGACCAGCACTTCGCTGCGTTCGGGGCGGCTGTCGACCTCGGTCACCTTGTGCTTCCAGCGCAGGTCGATGCGATCGGCAAGTTCGTCTGCGCGATCGACCAGATACTCCTCGAAGTAGTACTGCTGCAGGTTGATGAAGGCCGGCATGCGATGGCCCGCTTCCGGCAGCAGGTTGAAGTCGTAGACTTCGCGCTCCTGGAAGAACACCCGGCCGTGCTGCCAGGTCACGCCCTTTTCCACCATCGGCTGAGCACAGCCCAGGCGGTCGAGAATCTCCAGCGTGCGCTTGGCGAAGCAGATCGCCCGCGAACCGACGCTGACCGTATTGTTGTCATCGAGCACGATACTCTCGATGCCCTGCTGAGCCAGGTCGATGGCCATGGCCAGGCCGGTGGGGCCGGCGCCGACGATCACCACCGGGCAGTGGCGCACGTCGTCACGGTCGAGCTCCGGCGCGCGCCGATACGGATAGACGGGATTGTTGTAGGTAGTTGGCATGCTTCCTCCGACCGCGGCTGCCGGGCAGACTCGTACCCTGTCCGGCGCCGCCCGCCAGGCATTATGTAAAACGGCTCGTTACTGGCTCTCGACGACTTCCTGCAGCGAATGCCACATCTGGGTATCGCGCTCGGCGGTCCAGATGCGCGGGTCGGGGTATTCGCCGCCGGCCTCGTCATAGCAGCGGGTGATGTCGAACGGTACGCAGTGATCGAAGATCACCCAGTGGCCGTACTTCGGCTTGAGCAGGGCGTACGTCTCGGCATAACACTCGGAGAGCGACTTGCCTGCTGCCTTGCCTGCCTTGACGCTCTCATACATGTCGTTGAGAAAGTCGCGGGTGCCCTGAATCGCTTCCTGGCACTGCTCGGGTGACTGCAGCGCCTCACCGCGGCCCGGCACCAGCTTCTGCGGGGCCATGGCCTGCAGGCGGTCGAGGGTGGCGGGCCAGTCCTCGTGATAGGCATCGCCGGTGTAGGGGGTGGCGCCGTATTCGACCAAATCGCCGGAGAACATCACCTTCTCCTCGGGCAGCCAGACGATGGTGTCGCCCTTGGTATGGCCGCGGCCGAGATGGATGATGCGGACTTCGCGCTTGCCCATGAACACCGTCAGCTCCTTCTGGAACACGATGTTGGGCCAGGTCAGGCCGGGCACCGAGTCCACACCCTTGAACAGGCGCGGGAAGCGGCCGACTTCGGATTCATAATCCTGCTGACCGCGTTCGACGATCAGGTCGTAGGTATTCTGACTGGCGTAGATGTTCTCGGCGTCGTAGGCGGAAGCGCCGAGCACGCGCACGGCGTGGTAGTGAGTCATCACCACGTGCTTGATCGGCAGGTCGGTGACCTCGCGGATACGGCGAATCACGTCCTGGGCCATGATCGGCGTGGCCTGGGTGTCGATCACCATCACGCTGTCGTCGCCGATCACCACGCCGGTGTTGGGGTCGCCTTCGGCGGTATAGGCGTAAAGGCCTTCGGCCAGTTTGGTGAAGCTGATCTGCTTCTCTTCGGTATCGGCGTGGGAAGCGAACTTCTTGCTCATGGTTCCTCCAGAGTCGTCAGGGGCGTCACGCTGGACGTAGTCGGTCACGGTGGTCGTTCGGAATGGTTGCAGCTTAGTTGCTATTGAAACTATATGTCCAGCAAACCGTCCTTTCGCGGCTATGGAAATAGCTCGGCGATCGCCTAAAAATTGCTTGAGATCATGGGTTTTCGGCGTTTTTACTACCTAAGTCTAATGCCATAAATTGTCAAATTAGTTGCAGGGGAGAGTAACTGGCGGCAAGGTGACAGCGTGATACAACAGGCTGTTGCGCTCCTGCTTCCACCTGCCCAAGAGCGTGCAGCCGCATACAACAACGTAGGTACACAAGGTGGCGCAAGCACGCCCCCCGTGACGACCTAGGAGCACGCAATGAAAATCACAAATCGCCTCATGATCGGCGCCGTGGCGGCGTTCGGTCTCAGCCTCGGCACGCCTGCGCTGGCCCAGACCGCCATTACCGTCAGCACCTGGGGCGGCCCCAACCATGGCGTCAACACCATCGTATGGCCCACCTGGAAGGCGTGGATCGAAGAGGCCACCGAAGGCCGTGTGACCGTCGAGGTCGTGCACGACATGGGCCCGCCGGCCGCGCAGATGGAGATCGTGGCCGACGGCATCGCCGACGCCAGCTGGATCTTCCACGCCCATATGGCCGGGCGCTTCCTGGCCACTCAGCTGCCCGAGTTTCCCACCTTCGAAGACTTCTCTTCCGAAGATGCCGCCGCGGCCTACTGGCATACGCACCAGGAGTTCCTGGCTCAAGCCAACGAACATCGCGGTGTCGACGTGCTGGCCATGGGGGTGCACGGTCCGGGCCAGATCTTCACCCGCACCCAGGTCGACTCGATCGACGAGCTCGCCGGCAAGCGCCTGCGGGTCGGTGGAGGCGTGATGAGCGGCCTGGCCGATGCCATGGGCGTGACCGGCGTGGCGCTGCCGCCTACCGGTGTCTATGAAGCCGCGTCTCAGGGCGTGGTCGACGGCGCCATGCTGACCCTGGAGAGCCTGCGCAGCTTCCGCGTGGCGGAAGTCGCGCCGCACACCCTGACCGTCGATGGCGGCTTCTACCGCGGCAGCTTCGCCATCGTCATGAACCCGATGTTCTGGGACCAAGTCTCGGCCGAGGACCGCGAGGCCATCGAGCGCGTGTCCGGTGAACACCTGTCGCGCCTGTTCGGCTACATGATGGACGTTTCCGACGAGAGCGGTGTCGAGTTCGGCCAGGAGCGCGGCGCCACCTTCACCCAGGCTCCCGAGGCGGATATCGAGCGGCTGCGCGGTGTCACCGACGAGCTGATTGCCGAGTGGACCGCCGCCGTGGCGGATCGCGGCGTCGACGCCGAGGCAGCCTTGGCGCACTTCCGCGAACAACTGGCCATGGCCGCCGAGAGCGAAGGCATCGCCGACCGCGTGGTTCGCCAGTAACCCTGCACTATCTGGAGGCTTGACCATGCCGACCTCGTCCACGTTCTGGCTGCGGGTCGGCCGTGTCATGCAGCTGACGCTGGAGGGGGTGGCAGGTGCCACCCTCTTCGCCATGATGCTGCTGACCACGGCGGACGTGACCGGACGCTATTTCTTCAATTCGCCGATTCTCGGCACCGTCGAGCTGACCCAACTGATGCTGGCCGCGCTGGTGTTTCTGTCGCTGCCGGTGGTGTGCTGGCGCGAGGAGCACGTCAGCGTCGACCTGCTCGACAGCGTGTTTCCTGCGCCGCTGATCTGGATTCGCCAGGTGCTGGTCAACCTGATCGTCACCGGGGCGCTGTGGATCATGGCGCGGCGTGTATGGGCGCTGGGCAACCGCGCCATGGAGTGGGGCGATGTGACCGAGTTCCTGCGCATCCCCAACGGTTATCTCATCTATCTGATTTCGATCATGCTGGCCGTCTCGGCCGCACTGACGCTGCTGCGCGCCGTGGGTTATCTGCTGGAGGGCGTGGGAGTGCTTCAGCGCGGCGGCCCGCTGAGCCCTCATACAGGACGGGGAGGCGACAATGACTGAAGCGCTGTATGGGTTCGCCGCCCTGCTGCTGCTGGCATTTTTACGGGTGCCGCTGGCCTTTGCCATGGGCATCGTCGGCTTCGGCGGTTTCTATTATCTCACCGGCAACTGGAACGCCGCCGAAGCCATGGCCGCACGGCGGGTGGTGGATACTGCCATGGACTACGGCCTGTCGGTGATCCCGCTGTTCATCCTGATGGGCAACCTGGTGTCCCATGCCGGCCTGTCCGATGCGCTGTTCCGGGCTTCCAACGGCTTTCTCGGCCACCGCAAGGGCGGCCAGGCCATGGCCACCATCGTTGCCTGCGGCGGCTTCAGCGCCATCTGCGGTTCGAGCCTGGCCACGGCGGCCACCATGGGCCGGGTTGCGATGCCGCAGATGCGCAAGTACGGCTACAAGGACACCCTGGCGTCGGCATCCATCGCCGCGGGCGGTACCCTTGGCATCCTGATCCCGCCCAGCGTGATGCTGGTGATCTACGGCATCCTCACCGAGACCAGCATCCGCGAGTTGTTCGCCGCCGGCTTCATTCCCGGCATGCTCGGCATCGTCATGTATCTCGCGGCGGTCAAGTGGGTGCTGTGGCGCGACCCATCGGCAGGCCCCGCCGGCGAAAGGGTCGCGTGGCCCGAGCGCATCAAGGCGCTGAAGAGCGTGGGCAGCACCCTGGCGCTGTTCGTGCTGGTGATCGGCGGCATCTACCTGGGCGTGTTCACCCCCACCGAGGCGGCGGGCATCGGCGCCATGGGTGCCTTCATCATCGCCCTGCTGCGCCGTGCGCTGACGCCGCAGGTGCTGATGAACGTGCTGATGGACACCGTGCGCACCACCGCCATGCTGTTCGCCGTGGTGCTCACCGCGCTGATATTCGCCAACTTCATCAACCGTGCCGGGTTGCCCAACGACCTGTTGGCCTTCGTCAACGGGCTCAACATCGCCCCGTTCATGGTGATCCTGGTGATACTGGCCATCTACGTGCTGCTGGGCTGCGTGTTCGAGAGCATGTCGATGCTGCTGCTCACCGTGCCGGTGTTCTTCCCGGTGGTGGCGGGGCTCGGCTTCGACCTGGTGTGGTTCGGCATCCTGGTGGTGATCGTGATCGAGATCAGCCTGATCACCCCGCCGGTGGGGATGAACGTGTTCGTGCTGCGAGCGGTGCTGCCGGACGTCTCCACGGGCACGATCTTTCGCGGCGTGACGCCGTTCTGGGTGGCCGGCATGGCACGCGCATTGCTGGTGCTGGTATTCCCCGGTATCGTGCTGTTCCTTCCGCAACTGCTCTATTGATCACTGCAAGCGCAGGGTGAGGGTATCGAGATGAACATGGACGAGAGCCAGGCGGAACCGGCGACCAAGCCTGAGCTGGATCTGAATCAGTTTCTGCCCTACCGGCTCAACAGCCTGGCCGATCGCATCAGCCAGGCGCTGGCGGAGCTCTACGAGGCACGTTATCAGCTCAATATCGCGCAGTGGCGTGTGCTCGCCTGGCTCAGCCACTGCGATGAGCTGACGGCGAAGAAGATCTGTGCTTACACCAACATGGACAAGGCCCGCGTGTCGCGGGCAATTCAATCGCTTGAGGAGCGCGGACTGATAACCCGTACGCCCTCTCCCGACGATCAGCGTCAGCAGGATCTACACCTCACCGCTGACGGCCAGACCCTGCTGACCAAACTGATCCCCGAGGCCCAGGCCTGGGAGGCGGAGCTGGTGGCCACGCTTACCGCCGGTGAATATCGCGATCTGCTCAATGTGATGCGCAAGCTCGAGCGTCAGCTGGAGCGGATCGGTGACAGCAAGGGTTAGCCGCCCGGGCTATGGGGTCTGGCAGGAGGGTGCGGCGGCTTCCTGCGTCATCACCGGCCGCAGATAGAATTGCCCGCCCATGTTGCAGCGCGTACGCCCTTCGCCACTGAAGTCGACGAAGCAGTCCTGTTGGGAGTGACCGCCGGCGCTGGCCTGATTCCAGAACCAGCCCGCCGGGGTGTCGGGAAAGACTTCCAGATCGATGGCCATGGACGCCTCTCCTGAGGCGTCGTCGTATGGCTGCATCAATCCGCGCATTTCGTGGAAGCGTGGCAAGCGCCAGGGACAAGCCGCGCTTGCCAGCGTTTCGACGTGCGCCTGGGCCTCGCTCCAGTTGAAGCGTTCGGCTTCGCCCAGACAGCGACCGTCCTGATAGTGCTGCCCAAGGCTGCAGCGCATCCATACCAGCTGTTTGTTGCCATCCGCTACCAGGCCCGCTTGGCTCGTGTCGTAGGCAGCGGTGGCGTCTCCCAAGGCGACGCCACAGGTTGCCAGCCACAATCCCGCCGCGACCGACACCGGCTGGCGCCTCATGCTTCCACCGAGGTCTCGATGGGGCTGGGAACGTGGCCGCCCAGCCGGGCGGTGATCTCGGCGGCGGTCTTGCGGACCAGTTCGCCCAGCTCCAGCAGGCGAGACTCGGGGATGCGTGCCACCGGGCCCGAAACGGAAATGGCCGCCAGCGGAGCGCCGTGTTCGTCGTGCAGGCAGGCCGCCACGCAGTGCAGGCCGATGGCATGCTCTTCGCGGTCACAGGCAAAGCCCTGGCGGCGTGCCTCGGCAAGGTTGGTGCGCAGAGCCTGGGGAGTATGCAGCGTATTCTCGGTGACCCGCGTGAGGCCGCGCTCGGCCAGTACCCGGTCGAACTCGTCGTCGGGCAGCCAGGCCATCAGCGCCTTGCCGACCCCGGAGGCGTGCAGCGGCGCGCGCGAGCCCAGGCGGGTGATCATGCGCATCATCTGAGAGGATTCGCTCTGGGCCAGAAAGACGGCCGTGGCGCCGTCGCGAATGCCCAGGTTGGCGGTCTCGCCGGTTTCGGCTGTCAGCCGACGCAGGAAAGGCCGACTCGTGGCAACGAAGTCGCGCGCTTCGAGAAAGCTGTTGCCGATGCGGAAGGTCTTGACGTCGATCTTCCACACGCCGAGGGCGGGGTCTTGAGTGATATAGCCCTGCCCTTGCAGGGCCTGCAGCAGCCGGTGGGTCGTGGAGGGCGCCAGGTCGACCATCTCGGCCAGCTCGGAGAGTGCCAGTCCGCCCGGGGTGGCGGCCAGGCGCTCGAGCAGATTGAGCCCGCGCACCAGCGATTGACTGTGGCCGCTGGCGCTCTTGCCGGGACCGGGCGGGCGCCCCGCCGTTCTGCGTTTGACTTCACTCACCTGCGTTTTTCCTCTGCGTTGTCCTGAGCCCTTCTTGGAAGGCCTGCAACAGGATACCCGCTCGATGCCAGCTTGTCTCGATTGCGGAAATGGCTTCCACGCTTACGGAGCGGCGCTTGCGCTGCTCAGCGATGCCGCCATTGAGGAGGGCGTTTGGCAATGAAGGCATCGATGCCCTCGGCGACGTCCTCGCTCATCATGTCACAGGCCATGGTCTCGCCGGCCAGGGCATAAGCTTCGCGAAGCGGCATCTGCAGCTGGCGCTGAAACAGGGCCTTGCCGGTGCGCAAGGCCACCGCACTCTTGGCGCAAAGGCTCGCGGTGAGCGCATCGAGCGCTTCGTCCAGCGCCTCGTCGTCGGCGACACGATTGACCAGCCCCCACGCCAAGGCCTGGTCGGCATCGATGAATTCACCGGTGAACAGCATTTCGAGGGCACGCTTGCGACCGATGTTCCGTGACAGTGCCACCGCGGGGGTCGAACAGAACAGCCCGACGTTGATACCCGACACGGCAAAGCGGGCCGACTTGGCCGCTACCGCCAGGTCGCAGCTGGCCACCAGCTGACAGCCGGCAGCCGTGGCCAGGCCCTGAACCCTGGCAATGACCGGCACCGGCAGGTTGACGATGCGCTGCATCACTTCACCGCAGCGGTCGAACAGCGCCTGGTAGTAGGCCTTGTCGGGGGTGGCGCGCATCTCCTTGAGATCGTGCCCGGCGCAGAAGGCACGCCCTTCGGCGGCGATGACCACGCAGCGCACCGAGTCGTCGTTGGCCAGGCGAGAAAGCTCGCCGTTCAGTGCCTTGAGCACCTCTTCCGACAGCGCATTGAACTGCTTTGGACGGTTCAGCGTCAGGCTGGCGACACCGCGCCGATCGCGACGAATCACCGGACGCTCATCGAGGGTCGTCATCATTGTCGTATCCTGTGGCAACGTGCTCGGCACCAGACTAGCCTGTCGCGTGCGCATTTCGATATCTCTGCGACCAAAGACGGTGTCGCGCCGTCCTGCGTCCACTCTGTGAGAGCGAAGCATGAACCACTCATTGTCCGACCTCGAGACCCGGCACAAGGGGGTGCCCCAGACCGGCAAGCGACTGCTGGCCGATGTCAGTCTACCTGCCGCGGTGATCCACGAAGCGGCGCTGGCACACAATCTGGCCTGGATGCAGCGCTTCTGTGACGATCACGGTGCGCGCCTCGCGCCTCACGGCAAGACCACCATGAGCCCCGAACTGTTCCAGCGCCAGCTGGCTGTAGGGGCATGGGGCATTACCCTGGCTACCGCGCCCCAGTGTCGCGCCGCCTTTCATCACGGCATCACTCGCCTGCTGATGGCCAATCAGCTCGTCGGCGAAGCCAACATGGCGATCGTCGCCGAATTGATCGAGGCGGGGGCGGACTTCTACTGTGTGGTCGACGGTGCCGACAACGTCGATCAGCTGGCGCGCTATTTCGCTGCTCGCGGCCTGCGCCTCAAGGTGCTGATCGAGCTGGGCATGCCCGGTGGGCGCTGCGGCTGCCGTGATACCGACGAAGTCATGGCTCTTGCCGAACGCATCGACAGCGAACAGGCCCTGGTACTGGCGGGGCTCGAAGGTTATGAGGGCGTGGTGCATGGCGACGACCCCGCCCCCAGCGTCCGCGCCTATGCCTGGCAGCTGGTCGAAGCGGCCCAGGCGCTGGAACGCGACGCTCTCATCGAGAGCCCGCAGCCACTGATCACGGCCTCCGGCTCGGCCTGGTACGACCTGATCGCCAAGGTGTTCCGTGAGGCGCGCCTGGCGCAGCGGTTCGTACCGGTACTGCGCCCCGGCTGCTATGTCGTGCACGACCACGGCATCTACCGTCAGGCACAGCGCGAGCTCCAGGGGCGTCACCCCGAGATAGAAGGCGGGCTCAAGCCGGCACTGGAAGTCTTCGCTCAAGTCGTCTCGCTGCCCGAGCCGGGGCTGGCCATCATCGGCATGGGCAAGCGCGACATCGGTTACGATCAGCTGCCCGAGCCGTTGCGCCGCTATCGTGAAGGCGATGAGTTCGGGCGCCCGCTATCGGTAGCAGGCTGGCGCGTGACCAAGCTGATGGACCAGCACGCCTTTGTCAGGTTTACCCAGGATGAGGAGGAGCTCGGTATTGGCAATGATCGCGTAAAGGTGGGTGATATCGTCGCCTTCGGCGCTTCCCACCCTTGCCTGACCTTCGACAAGTGGCGGCGTATCTGCCGTGTCGACGACAGGCTCGAGGTAGTCGAGGTGATGCAGACCTGTTTCTAGGCTGCCTGAAACTGTCTGCGCTTGGCCATGCGGCGTTAAAAAACCAGCTCCTGCGCGAGTCTGCCTAAACCGGTTGGCTCAGTATCACTTCAGCTCGCGCGCCGCCTTGAGCCGGGCCAGTCTGTCGCCGAACAGGTAGGCGCCGAGCGCTACCAGGATCAGCACGGCGCCCGCCAGCATCGACGACGAGGGTTGTTCCTGATTGAGGGTCATGCCCAGACCCAGTGCCAGCACCGGTGTTATCAGCGTGACTAGCGCCACGCTGGCGGCGGTAAGACGAGAGAGGATGAGGAAGTAGCACAGAAAGCCCAGCAGCGAACCGAACAGGGCCAGGTAGGCTACCGACCAGAGTCCGCGAGAGCTCAGCGGCACCGCCATGGGCTCGCCACTGATCAGCCACAGGACGAAGAAACAAGGCAGGCTCAAACCCAGTGCGCCCAGGGTCTGTTCCAGGGGCCCGAGGCCCGCCGCCATGCGCTGAACGGCGATACCGCTGGCACAGAACAGCGTCACGGCGACTAACATCATCAGTAGGGCAGGCAGCTGGTCGCTGCCCAGGATAAGGCTATCGGCAAACACCACGGCCAGGCCCACCACGCCCAGTGAACAGCCGAACCAATGCCAGCGGCGCAGCTTCACGGCGCCAGGTAGAAACTGGAGAATCAGCCCGGAGATCAAGGGTGCCATGCCAAAAATCACCGACATCATGCCGGAAGGCAAAGTCATTGAGGCATGATAGCTGAGGGCCATCGCACCAAATACCCCTGGAACCGCAGCAGCATAGCTTTTGATGGCACGCCAGTCGTATCGCATGCCGCGGCGCAGCAACAACATGAACGCGAGCCCAGCCAGGAACGCAATCAGCATGCGTAGCATGACGCTGCCCACCGGCGCGCCTGCCTCGGCGCTCCACTTGATGGCAAGCGGGGTGGTAGCCCAAACCAGCACGACGATCAGGTAGGCGAGGGAGGTCGGCATGCACTCTTCCTTGATGGGCGACGAAACGTTTCAGCAGCAATAATTAGCACAGCAAAGACCATCGCGTCGAACCAGACGGAGCCAAGGCCATAACTTGGGTTAGTAACTTCTTGAGGGAGTTTTGTTATGTTCCGAACGGGGCGCGAATATCTGTCACTGGAGGACGAATGAGCGACGAACTGAGCGAGTTCGAACAGAGCGTCAAGCGAGAGATAGACGCCTTCATGAAGCCTGGCCATGCGCCGTCAGCGCCGGTCGAGCTGCCGGGCAGCACGAGCCCCAGGAAAAAGCCTGCCAAGCCAGGGGACGGTGAACCGTTCGCCGAGGCCTACAAGACCGGGCACCTGGTTCGGCTCGCGGTGCGCACCCGCAAACTGGAAGTCGATACCGTCTTCGAGCACCGCTCCAGCAGTATTTCCAAACTGGAAGCGCAGCTCGAGGCCGAGAAGGCCGCCAAGCAGGCCGGTTATCCGATCATTGGCTATGTGATCGATATTCAGGCGCTGTAGCGAAAGCCGCCGCGCCAGGTGGCGCGGCGGCTCGAGGTGCAGCGTTGCGCTTACCCCTCGTAGTTGGTCTCGGAGTAGAGCACCCGCACGCGCAGGGTGTGCTCGACCTTGCGCAGCGCCTCCAGCGCTTGGGGGCCGTAGGCCTTGTCCACGTCGATGACCACGTAGCCGACTTTCTCGTTGGTCTGCAGGTACTGACCGGAGATGTTGATACCGCTCTCGGATAGCACGCGGTTGATCTCCGAGAGCACGCCCGGCACGTTGTCGTGGATGTGCAGCACGCGATGCTTGTCCGGATGGGCCGGCAGCGCGACTTCGGGGAAATTGACCGCGGTGACGGTGGTGCCGTTGTCGGAGTAGGTGATCAGTTTCTCCGACACCTCGATGCCGATGTTCTCCTGGGCTTCGAGGGTCGAGCCGCCGACGTGGGGCGTGAGGATGACATTGGGAATCCCGCGCAGCGGGCTGACGAACTCCTCGTCGTTGCCCTTGGGCTCCACCGGGAAGACGTCGATGGCGGCACCGTAGAGCCGGCCGGCCTGAAGTGCTTCGGCCAGCTCCTCGATCACCACCACGCTGCCGCGGGAGGCGTTGATCAGAATGCCGCTGGGCTTCATCAGCGCCAGCTGATCCTTGCCGATCATCCACTTGGTAGAGGGCAGTTCGGGAACGTGCAGACTGACCACGTCGGCCCGGGCCAGCAGCTCCTCGAGGCTGGCTACTTGGCTGGCGTTGCCCATGCCGAGCTTGGTCACCACGTCGTAGAAAATGACGTTGAAGCCGAGCGACTCGGCCAGTACCGAAAGCTGGGCGCCGATGTTGCCGTAGCCGACGATCCCCAGCGTCTTGCCGCGGGCCTCGTGGGAATTCTTGGCGCTCTTCATCCAGCCGCCCTGGTGGGCGCGGGCGTTCTTCTCGGGAATGCCGCGCAGCAGCATGATGGCTTCGGCCAGCACGAGTTCCGCCACCGAGCGGGTGTTGGAGTAGGGCGCATTGAAGACCGGGATACCACGCGACAGCGCTGCCCGCAGATCGACCTGATTGGTGCCGATGCAGAAGCAGCCCACGGAGTTGAGTTTCTCGGCGGCGGCGAACACGCGCTCATTGAGCTGAGTGCGAGAACGAATGCCGAGGAAGTGCACGTCGCGGACCTTCTCGATCAGCGCGGCCTCGTCGAGCGAGGTGGGCAGGTGCTCGATGTTGGTATAACCGGCATTCAGGAAATTGTCCACCGCGCTCTGGTGGACGCCCTCGAGCAGCAGGATCTTGATCTTGCTCTTGTCCAGGGACGTTTTGGCCATGGTCGAATCAACCCCTTCTTGGTGCGCCGCGTGCTGGCTGTACTGGGAGACCGGAGGGTGCCGAAACGGCTCGGTAGCATCCGGTATCAGGCTGGAAACAGGGCGCTCATCTTAACACAGCAGATACGCGTCAAGATGAAAATGCTGCGTCGCGAAGATGAGTATGGTGCACGTGGCGCGGCGCGGGCAGACGCCCAGCGGGGCAGTGCGTGTATACTGTGCCTCCAGAAAACTGCGGCAACGATTCAGAGGTGTCATGGCCGAGCGTGACAAGCAAGAGGCGAGCGAAGCGCCGAGCGGCGAGGCTGAAGTCGACTTCGCGGCGACCGTCGAGCGGCTGGAGCAACTGGTGGAGCAGCTGGAGTCCGGCGAGCTCTCGCTGGAGGGTTCGCTCGCGGCTTTTGAGCAGGGCGTGAACCTGACCCGCAATGCCCAGCGTCGCCTCGACGAAGCCGAGCTGAGGGTGCGTACCCTGATCGAGCGACCCGACGGCGGCATCGACTTCGTGCCTTTCGACGCCCCGACGCCGGAGGATGACAGTGAACGCTGATCGTTTCACTCAACGCCTGGCGGCTGACAGAGCTCGGGTCGACGCTTTCCTCGAGCACGTCCTGGAACAGCACGAGCCCACGGCGCCGAGGCTGGAAGATGCCATGCGCCACGCTCTGCTGGTGGGGGGCAAGCGCCTGCGGCCGCTGCTGGTCTACTTGGCCGGGCGGGCACTCGGCGCCAGCGACGATCGGCTCGATGCACCGGCCGCGGCCATCGAGCTTATCCACGCCTACTCGCTGGTGCACGACGATTTGCCGGCCATGGATGACGACGACCTGCGCCGCGGCCAGCCCACGGTGCATCGCGCCTTCGATGAAGCCACGGCGATACTGGCCGGCGATGCCCTGCAGACCCTGGCCTTCGAAGTGCTGGCGCGTGCTTCTCATCCGCGCCTCCCGGCCATGATCGTTACCTTGGCGACTGCTGCTGGGCGTAATGGCATGGTCGGCGGACAAGCATTGGACTTGGCGGCCGTGGGCGGCCACCCTGACGTTGAAGCCCTGGCCACCATGCATGCGCACAAGACCGGTGCGCTGATTCGTGCTGCGGTGCGTCTAGGGGGGCTTTCCGCCGTGGATGAAGAGGATTCCCGCGTGGCTGCCCTGGATCGCTATGCCGAGGCGCTCGGCCTCGCCTTCCAGATCCATGACGACGTCCTCGACGTCACCGGTGACACCAGTACCCTGGGCAAGGCCTCGGGCGCCGATGCCGCCCGCGACAAGCCGACCTACCCGGCACTGCTGGGTCTCGAGGGGGCTCGCCGCCGAGCTCTCGAGCTGACCGACGAGGCGCTGGCGGCGCTGCAACCGCTGGGAGAAGCGGGCAGCCCGCTGGCCCAACTGGCCCGATACATGATCGAGCGCGACCACTAGCCGCCATTTGGCCTCATAGCCAGGACGACCGAATCGCAATGAAGCTCTACGACGTAATTCCTGTCGAGCGCCCGCCGACCCCGCTGCTCGATTCGCTGAACACACCGGCGGCACTGCGGGCCATGAGCAGTGCCCAACTGCTGCAGATCGCCGACGAACTGCGTGCCTATCTGCTGTATAGCGTAGGCCGCAGCGGCGGACACTTCGGTGCCGGTCTCGGCGTGGTGGAGCTCACCGTCGCCCTGCACCATGCGCTGGAAACGCCCCACGACCGGCTGGTGTGGGATGTCGGCCACCAGGCCTACCCGCACAAGATTCTGACCGGCCGGCGTGAGGCAATGCCAAGCATTCGCCAGTACGGCGGCCTGGCGGCGTTTCCACGGCGCGCCGAGTCGTCCTACGACACCTTCGGTGTCGGTCACTCCAGCACCTCGATCTCGGCTGCGCTGGGCATGGCACTGGCCAGTGCCTCTCGCGGCGACAAACGCCGCGTGTGTGCGGTAATCGGTGACGGCGCCTTGACGGCGGGCATGGCCTTCGAGGCGCTGGCTCACGCCGGCCATGTCGACGCCAACATGTTGGTGGTGCTCAACGACAACGAGATGTCGATCTCGGAAAACGTCGGCGGCATTGCCAGTTACCTGGCCAGCATTCTTTCCAGCAAGCCCTACCTCGCCATCCGCGAAGAGGGCAAGCGGGTGCTTTCTCACCTGCCGGGAGCGCTGGAGCTGGCGCGTCGCACCGAGGAGCACATGAAAGGCATGGTCAGCCCGGCCACGCTGTTCGAGGAGATGGGCTTCAACTACATCGGCCCCATCGACGGCCACGACCTCCCGACTCTGATCCAGACCCTGCGCAACATTCGCGACCTCGATGGCCCTCAGTTCCTGCATGTGAGAACGCGCAAGGGACGTGGTTTCCTACCCGCCGAGGCCGATCCCATCGGCTACCACGCCATCACCAAGCTGGAGAAGAGCAGCGATGCCCCTGCTGCCGCGCCGGCAAAGAAGAAGCCGAAGTATTGCAACGTCTTCGGCGAGTGGCTGTGCGACATGGCAGCGGTGGACGAGCGCCTGATCGGCATTACCCCGGCAATGCGCGAGGGATCCGATCTGATCCGCTTCTCCCGTGAGTACCCCGAGCGCTATTACGACGTGGCCATTGCCGAGCAGCACGCGGTGACGCTGGCCGCCGGCATGGCTTGCGAAGCGATGAAGCCGGTGGTGGCGATCTACTCGACGTTTCTGCAGCGAGGCTACGACCAGCTGATACACGATGTCGCGGTGCAGGACCTGGATGTCACCTTTGCCATCGACCGCGCCGGCCTGGTAGGTGAAGACGGCCCCACCCATCACGGCAGCATGGACCTCTCCTTTCTGCGCTGCGTTCCCGGCATGGTGATTCTGGCTCCGGCCGACGAGGCCGAGTGCCGTGCCATGCTGAGTGCCGCCTATCACTACCCTGGCCCGGCTGCCGTGCGCTACCCGCGAGGCAACGGCCCGGGAGTGGCGATACCCCGACATCTGGAGCCGCTGGAGATCGGCAAGGCGGAGCTTCGCCGCGAGAACGGCGCCGAGCCGGGCAAGCGAGTGGCCCTGCTCGCCTTTGGTAGCCTGAACGGCCCGGCCGTCGAGGTGGCCGCAAGCCTCGATGCCACCCACCTCAACATGCGCTCGGTCAAACCGCTCGACCGCGAGGCGATTCTGGCTGCCGCTGCCGAGCACGACCTGCTGGTGACCTTGGAGGAGAACGTGATTGCCGGTGGTGCCGGTAGCGGTGTGGTCGAGCTGCTCGCCGCCGAGGGTGTGCAGGTCGCTGTTCTCAATCTGGGGCTGCCCGACGCCTTCGTCGAACATGGCAAGCCGGGTGAGCTGCTGGCCGAATGCGGTCTGGATGCCGCCGGTATCGAAGCGGCAATACGGGCTCGTCTCGGTTGAACGGTAAGGCGAGAAAACGAACAAGCCGGGCAGATGCCCGGCTTGTTCGTATGGGCCTCTACGACGGAGTTTCCTCATACCCACCATGCGACTAAGGGCGACGTCACGGTGAGGCGAATGGCGTATGTGTTTGCCTTATATTTCTTATATTGGTGTAGCTTATTTCCTACATGAGCTGTAAGCGATCTGCCTGCCATCCTGTCGGTGTCGGACTGCGCGCCGGGATGAACCGCGCCGCTGCGGGAGCGACGGCAAATAAGTGTAAGCTAAAACGACGTTACGTATCCGTACAGTAACCCACCCGTGGCAGATCGTGCCGTTTGGCACATTCCAAAAGCCTGATTACTCTCTCGCCTCACGAGCAAGCGATAACCTTTCTCACCTCAATGTCGGACGCATCAGCCTTCACCTCATGGGCCGGTGCGGACAGGGCGTGGTGAGTTGTCTACGCAGATTGCGATTTCCAACAAGGCGGTCCATCAGGGAGCTTATTCATGGCGAAGGAAGGAACCGTTGCGCCGAAAGAGCGCATCAACATCAAGTACGTGCCGGCTACCGGCGATCAGCAGGCCGAAACCGAGCTGCCGCTCAAGCTGCTGGTGGTAGGCGACTTCAAGGGCGGTGCCGAGGCCACGCCGATCGAGGCGCGTGAAAAGCTGTCGCTGGACAAGAACAACTTCCACTCGGTGATGCGCGAAGCCGGTCTGAGCCTGACGGCCAGCGTGCCCAACCGCCTCGAAGAGGGTGAGGAAGCCGGCGATCTGGCGGTGAATCTCCAGTTCAAGTCGCTCGAAGACTTTACCCCCGACAGCGTGGCACGCCAGGTGCCCGAGCTGTGCAAGTTGGTGGAGCTGCGTGAGGCGCTGGTTGCCCTGAAGGGGCCGCTGGGCAACGTGCCGGCATTCCGCGATCGGCTGCAGAAGCTGATGGAAAGCGACGAGGCGCGAGCTCAGCTGCTCGCCGAGCTTGAGCTGCTGGAGCCGCGGGACGACTCCCGCGACTGAGCCCTAGCGACACAGCAGCGACGGCGCGCCGAGCTATAGCAAGGCGAATGCCAGGCAGGTAACGAATTCGAGGCATCGACAATGAGCGAAATGGCACAGACGCAGGGGCAGGCCGCCGAGGCCCAAGCCGAGGGTTCCCTTCTCGATCAGGTGATGGCGCAGACCCGCCTGGCACCGACCGAGGACGGCTACGATATCGCCAAGCAAGGCGTGGCGGCCTTCATCGCCGAACTGCTGCGGAGCAATGACGGCACTCCGCAGGTCAACAAGGCGGTAGTGGACCGCATGATCGTCGAGCTCGATCGCAAGATCGGCAGCCAGGTCGACGAAATCCTGCACGACCGCGGTTTCCAGCAGATCGAATCGGCCTGGCGCGGCCTCAAGCTGCTGGTCGATCGCACCGACTTCCGCCAGAACATCAAACTCGACCTGCTCCACGCCACCAAGGAAGAGCTGCTGGAGGATTTCGAGTTCGCTCCCGAGCTGAGCCAGAGCGGGCTCTACCAGCATGTCTACGCGGCCGAGTACGGCCAGTTCGGCGGCGAGCCGGTGGGTGCCATCATCGGCAACTACGACTTCTCGCCTTCGACCCCCGACATCAAGCTGCTGCAATTCACCGCCGCGGTGGGCGCCATGGCGCACGCGCCGTTCCTTTCCTCGGTGGCGCCGAGCTTTTTCGGCATCGACAGCTTCCAGGAGCTGCCCAACATCAAGGACTTCAAGGCGATCTTCGAAGGGCCCAAGTACGCCCGCTGGCGCAGCCTGCGTGAGTCCGAGGATGCCCGCTACCTGGGTCTGACGGCACCGCGCTTCCTGCTGCGCATGCCCTACGACCCGGTCGAGAATCCGGTCAAGACCTTCCATTACCGCGAAACGGTCACGGAAAGCCACGAAGACTATCTGTGGGGCAACACCGCCTACCTGCTGGCCGAGCGACTCACCGACAGCTTCGCCAAGTACCGCTGGTGCCCCAACATCATCGGGCCGCAGAGCGGCGGCGCGGTGGAGAACTTGCCGGTACACACCTACGAGGCGCTGGGCCAGCTGCAGGCCAAGATTCCTACCGAGGTGCTGGTCACCGACCGCCGCGAGTTCGAAATGGCCGAAGAGGGTTTCATCTCGCTGACCATGCGCAAGGGCAGCGACAACGCCGCCTTCTTCTCCGCCAATTCGGTGCAGAAACCCAAGGTCTTCCCCAACACGCCCGAGGGCAAGGCCGCCGAGACCAACTACAAGCTCGGTACCCAGCTGCCCTACATGTTCATCGTCAACCGCCTTGCCCACTACATCAAGGTGCTGCAGCGCGAGCAGATCGGTTCCTGGAAGGAGCGCCAGGATCTCGAGCGCGAACTCAACGTCTGGATCCGCCAGTACGTCGCCGATCAGGAGAACCCGCCGGCCGAGGTACGTAGCCGCCGTCCGCTGCGTGCCGCCTCGATCCAGGTTTCCGATGTCGAGGGCGATCCGGGCTGGTATCAGGTCTCCCTGGCCGTGCGCCCGCACTTCAAGTACATGGGCGCAAACTTCGAGCTGTCGCTGGTGGGTCGCCTGGACAAGGAGTAAAGGGAGGGCGCGGCCATGACGCTTCACCGTGGCGGCGTGCTCGGCAACCGCTTGTTCGAACGCCTGGCGGCGCCCGAGCGGCCGGAAGAGGGCGGCGAAGAGGCCGGTCTTGCCGAGATCGTCGAGTCCATCAAGCGCCATCTGGTCGACCTGCTCAACAGCCATCCGGGGCACAGCGAGTGTGCTCCGGAGCTGGGGCTTCTCGACTTCAATGACGCGACCATCGGTGTGCTCGATCTGGAGCGCAACATTCAGCGCGCCATTCGACAGTGCATCGAACGATTCGAGCCGCGTGTGCGGCAGGTGGAAGTGGAGTCGCTGCCGCGTGGCAGCGACCCGCTGCAGTTGCGTTTTC
This sequence comes from Halomonas sp. TH-94, assembly GCF_057473365.1. Classification (NCBI taxonomy): domain Bacteria; kingdom Pseudomonadati; phylum Pseudomonadota; class Gammaproteobacteria; order Oceanospirillales; family Halomonadaceae; genus Halomonas; species Halomonas sp. TH-94. Next base: position 18,396 of record NZ_JBYCKL010000106.1, on the reverse strand, counting down.
AGGTGCATGCCACGGTGGATCTCGGCCGTGACCACGGCCAGGCCACCATCGATCTGCTGCTCAATGACAAGCGCTACCAGTGCCTGAACTAAGCACCTAAGCAATACAGCCCCTACGGAGCGAGGCGCGCATGCTCAATCGTTATTACCGGGATGAGCTCGACTATCTGAAGCTGCAGGGGCGGGAGTTCGCCGAGGCCAACCCCGGCCTTAGCCGCTTCCTCTCCGAGCGCAGCACGGACCCGGACGTCGAGCGCCTGCTGGAAGGCTTTGCCTTCCTGACCGGTCGCATGCGCGAGAAGGTCGAGGACGAGTTCCCCGAGCTGACCCATTCGCTCATCGCCATGCTGTGGCCCAACTACCTGCGCCCGGTGCCGAGCATGACGATCATGCAGTTCACGCCCAAGCAGGGCGCGCTGAGCGGCCGTCAGGAGGTGGCTGTCGGCACCACGGTGGCGGCGCGCCCGATCGCCGGTACCGCCTGTCGTTTTCGCGTCTGTCACGACGTGGCGCTCTATCCGCTGATTCACGCCGGCGTCGAAGCGCAGCACTCCCGTGAGTCCTCCGTCGTCGAGTTGGCGCTGAATGTCGACAGCGATCAGCCCCTCGATGCCCTGGGGATCGATGATCTGCGTCTGCATCTGGGCGGCGGTGGCTATACCGCGCGCAGCCTCTACCTGTGGCTGGGTCATTATCTATCGCGCCTGGAGCTGGAGATCGACGGCGTCGTCACGCCGCTGCCCCGCGACATGCTCACCCCGGTGGGTTTCGACAAGGAACATGCGCTGCTGCCCTACCCACGTAACGTGCACCAGGGCTATCGCATTCTGCAGGAGTACCTCTGCTTTCCCGAGGCCTTCCACTTCGTCGATCTGGTGGGACTGGGCCGGCAGCTGCCGGCGCGCCATGCCTCACGCATCGTGCTGCGCTTCGTGTTCTCACGCACATTGCCCGCCGACGCCAAGGTGCGCGACGAACATCTGGCGCTTTACTGCGCCCCGGCGATCAACCTGTTCAGCCACGATGCCGACCCCATCGATCTCAACGGCGAGCGCAGCGAATATCGCATTCATCCCAGCAGCCGCGCGCCGGAGCACTACGAGGTGTTCAGCGTCGATGCGGTGCAGGGGTGGCTGGAGGGCGATACCGGCAAGATGCGCGGCGAACCGCGTCAGTATGTGCCGTTCGAGAGCTTCCAGCACCAGATCGAGCGTGACCGAGGGCGCGTGGCCCGCTACTTCAGGGTGCGGGTGCGCGACAGCCTTCGCGGAGACGGCTTCGACCACGATATCGCTTTCGTGCGTGGCGACGAGCAGGCCTGTCTGGGTATGCGCGAAACCATTTCGCTGCGTCTGACCTGCAGCAACCGCACCCTGCCCGAACGACTGGCAGTGGGGGACATCTGTGCTTCCACCGATACCAGCCCGGTCTTTGCCGATTACCGCAATATCACGCGTCCGACGCCGGCGCTGCGACCGACCCTGGACGGCAGCCTGCTTTGGACACTGATCTCCAACCTGTCGCTCAACTATCTGTCGCTGCTCGAGCGCGATGCGCTGTGTTCGGTGCTGCGCGCCTATGATTTCCGCGCCCTGGTCGACCGCCAGGCCGAGCGGGTGTCGCAGAAGCGTCTGGCCGGCGTGGTCGACATCGAGACCCGCTCCATCGACCGGCTCAAGCGCGGGCTGCCGGTGCGCGGTCTGCGCTCGGTCATGACGCTGGATCAGGAAGCCTTCGGTGACGAAGGCAGCCTCTATCTGTTCGGCAGCGTGCTGGCACGATTCTTCTCGCTCTATGCCAGCATCAATTCGTTCCATGAACTGCACGTCATCAATCGCCACAACCAGGAACGCTACGCATGGACCTTGCAGCCGGGCCAACAACCCCTGATCTAGCCCCGGTGGCCCTGATCGAAGGGGCCCGGCGCTACGATTTCTACCAGCTCGTCGAGCTGTTGCATCGTCATCACGACGATGACCTCGAGCGCATCGACAATGTGCGCCCGGGGCACGAGCGTGTGCGTTTCAGCGCTTCGGCGTCACTGGGCTTCCCCGGCAGCGACGTGGTGGCTCTCGAGCCCCGCCCCAGCGGCGAATACGCGCTCGAGGTCAGCTTTTTCGGCCTACAGGGTTCCCAGTCGCCGCTGCCGGGCTACTACCTGGAGTCGCTGGCCCACGAGGCGGCTCACCACGAAGGCGTCGCCCGCGATTTTCTCGACTTCTTCAATCACCGCCTGCTGACCCTGGTGCATCGCAGCTGGCGCAAATACCGCCACTACGTGCGCTACCAGGACGGTGCCGGTGACGGCTTCTCCGCCGCGGTGTTCGCACTGGTGGGGTTGGCCGACGTCGAGCTGCGCGGCGAGACGCCGATCAACTGGGGCAAGATGCTCGCCTATGCCGGGCTGCTGGCGGGGCGCTCGCGTTCACCGGAAGTGGTCTGCAGCGTGGTCGGCCACTGCTTCGATCTTGACGATGTCAGCGTCGAGCAGTGGGTACACCGCTGGGTCGAGATTCCCGAGGACCAGCGCAGCCGCAGCGGTCGCTCGGCCATGACCCTGGGGCAGGACATGGTTGCCGGGGAGCGGGTCGCCGATGTGGGCGGCAAGTTTGCGCTGTGCCTCAAGGGATTGGGCCTGGCCCGCTTTCGCGATTTTCTGCCTGACGGCTGCGAGCACGCGCCGCTCAAGACGCTGGTGAGCTTCGTGCTGCGCGAGCCCCTGGCCTACGACCTCGAGCTGGAATTGCTGGAAAGCGCGGTGCAGCCCATGCGCCTTGGCGACCACGGCAGCTGTCAGCTCGGCTGGACCACTTTCGTCAATCCCGAATCCGGGGCCGCCACCGGGCGGCGCCGGGTGCGCATTCAGATGACAGGCTAACGCGATGTCTTATCTTACCCGGCCTCAGGCGGCCGTAAGCGCCGTCACCCTGGTGGTACTCAACAGCGAGCGTCTGGAAGGGCGCTCCACCAGCAGTCATGTCTTTCCGGCTGGCGGCGGAACCCTGGGCAGCGCCGAGGGCGATGACTGGCTGCTGCAGGATCATGCCGGTCGCATCCGCCCGGGTCATGCCGAGATCCGCCTGCTCGACGGTCAGTTCTGCCTGATCGACCGCAGCGGCCACACCTTCATCAACCAGGCCACGCTGCCGTTGGGCCGCGACCGCCGGGTGGCCCTGCGTGACGGCGACGAGCTGGGCCTCGGGGAGTATCGGGTGCGTGTACACCTGGGCGACCGCCAGGCCGGGCTGCCGGGCGCTCAGCCGCTTGCCGCGCTGATCGACGAAGAGCAGGAGATGTTGGCCGGTCAGGGCGTGGTGACTTATCGCGGCGCGCCGGCAGCGGCGTTTCCGCCGCCGCGCCGCGACGACCCCCTCGAAGCATTGGGCGAGGCCACGCCCGGTGCCAGCCAGCGCGACCCCCTCACGGCGCTGGCTCACGAGGGCGAGGCGGTGCACGGCGATGACGATTCGCTGCTTGGTGCTCTGTCCGAGCAGCATCACGGGGACGCGGGCCGGCACGGCACTTTGGAGTGGCGCACAGCGGCGCCGACGAATGGACGATACGAGGACGACACCAAGATGAACCGGGAAATGGACGAAGGGCTGTTGAACGATCTGGAACGTTCGGTGGGCGAGCAGCTCGAGGAGCGTTGGCAGGATGCCGTGCCGGCCAGCGTCGGCACTGTCGGCACCGACCCGCTGCTGCGTGCCCTGGGCGCCGAGCTGCGCTTTGCCGATAGCGAGGAGCAGCTCAACTTCGTGGCCGAGGCAGGCCAGACCCTGCGTGCCGTCATCGAAGGGCTGCAGGCGCTGCACCGCGCTCAGGACGACAGCCGCTATCCGCTGCGCGACCGACGCCTGCAGCCGATCGAGGACAACCCGCTGCGTCTGGGCCAGCCCTATCGCGAAACGGTAGAGACGATGTTCTCGGCACGGCGCAGCCCGGTCCACCTCTCGGCCCCGGCGGCGGTTACCGAGTGCCTGACCCATCAGGGTCAGCATCAGGCGGCAGTGGAAGAGGCCATCGGCGAGGCGCTGCAGGCGATTCTCGACGCCTTTGCTCCCGACGCCCTGCTCAAGCGCTTCCACGCCTACCGCGGCGCTGGAAATCGCCTCGACGACGAGGGCAGCTGGGCCTGGGAGATGTATCGCCACTACTACCAGGAGCTCAACTCCGGCCGCCAGCAGGGCTTCGCCAAGCTGTTCTGGGAAGTGTTCGAGCAGGCTTACGACCAGTCGGTGCGACGCCAGCAGCGCGAAGCCAAGTGAACACAACAAGACGGGACGCAGGAAAGATGAATACAAGATTTTTGCGCGCAAGCAAGGTGTCGGGACGTTCCCTGGCGTGGGTGGCGGTGCTGCTGTTGGCACTGGTTCTTAGCGGTTGCACCACGGTGGGCAAGACCTGGCAGGTGATTCGCGACCCCTCGATCCCGGTGGGGCATCCGGAGGATCGCCCGACCCGAGTCGACCTGGCGATGCTCGCCGAGCCCGACGTCAACCCCAACTTCGAGGGCGACGGCACGCCGCTGCGCTTCCAGATCCTGCAGCTCAAGGACGACTCGATGCTGATGGCCGCCGACCACTATCAGCTGCGCAACGACCTGGAAGGGGCCCTGGGCACCAACTACCTCTCCCATGACGACTTCACCCTGCTGCCCGGGCAGTGGAAGTTCTACGAGCCGTTCGATATCGACGAAGAGACACGCTACATCGGTCTGATCGCCTTCTACAGCAACCCCGACCAGGCCGAATGGAAGAAGGTGGTCAGGGTCACCTCGCGCAGCGAGGACTATCACCTGCTGGTGCATCTGCGGGCCAACGAGGCCGAGCTGAGGAAGGAAGACTGATGGCCAGCCGTAACCGAGTGGTATGGAGCGAGGGGCTGTTCATCAAGCCGCAGCACTTCCAGCAGCAGCAACGTAGCCTGGAGGGCCTGCTCGAGGCGCGCCTGCGCGGCGTCAGCCACGCGCTTTACGGCTTTCAGACGCTGGAGCTCAACGCCGAATATCTCAGCTTCGGGCGTATTGCCATCAGCCGCGCCAGCGGCGTGATGCCCGACGGCACGGCGTTCCAGCTGCCCGACGACGATATCGAACCGCAACCGCTGGAGATCGATGACGCCGGCATCGCCAACCAGCTTGTCTACCTGTGCCTGCCGCTGGCCACCGATGCGGTGGGCGAGGTGCGCTGGCCCGACGACGATCTGCCGACCCGCTATCGGCTGGCCCAGCGCAGCGTGCGCGACCTGCACTCACGCGACGGCGATACCGCTCAGCTCGACGTGGCCCGGGTCGCCCCGCGGCTGCTGCTCGAGCGCGACGACCGCAGCGCCTATACCTGCCTGGCGGTGGCGCGCATTCACGAGCGTCGCCCCGACGGCAGCCTGGTGCTCGACGAGCAGTTCATCCCCACGCTGCTCAACGTTCAGGCGGCGCCGGTGCTGCAGCGCTTCGTCAGCGAGATGGCCGGGCTCATGCGCGAGCGCGCTCGCAACATCGCCCATCGCCTCGCCTCGCCCCACCAGGCCGGCGTGGCCGACGTCTCCGACTTCATGCTGCTGCAGCTGCTCAACCGCGCCCAGCCGCGTTTTCAGCACTTGGCGCGCCTCGGCCACCTGCATCCGGAGCGGCTGTTCTCCACCATGCTGGAAACGGCCAGCGAGCTGGTCACCTTCACCGACGAGTCGCGGCTGCCGCCGGAATACCCGGCCTACGACCACGACCATCCCGAGCGTGCCTTCCGCCAGCTCATGCAGAGCCTGCGTCAGGCACTCTCCACGGTGCTCGAGCCGCGGGCACTGGCAATTCAGCTGCAATCGCGCCGCTACGGCCTGCTGGTGGCCCCGCTGGCCGATCCGGCCCTGCTCGAAAGCGCCGACTTCATTCTGGCGGTGCGTGCCGACATGCCCCACGAGCGACTGCGCAAGCTGTTCCTGCAGCAGACCAAAGTGGCCAGCGTCGAGCGCATCCGCGATCTCATCAGCCTGCAGCTGCCCGGCGTACCGCTGGAGCCGCTGCCGGTGGCACCGCGAGAACTGCCCTACCACGCGGGTTACAGCTACTTCCGTCTCGACCGGCAGAGCCAGGCCTGGAGCATGCTCGAGGGTGCCAGCGGCTTCGCCTTCCACGTAGCGGGCGAATTCCCCGGGCTCGAAATGCAGTTCTGGGCGATCAGGAGCTAAGCCATGCAAGAACTTGCCACACAATACGAATCGAACCCCGGCACGGTGGCGCGCTTCAGCCCTAGCCGGCATGAGGACCGCATCGACGAGCGTGGGCTGGAGCGGCTCATTCACAGCCACGCGGAGCAGCTCGACGCCGACGAGGAGTACTGGTTCCGACTGCGCGGCTACAACCTGAACCCGCTGGTGGACGCCGCCAGCTCGCTGCTGGGCATGGTGGTGCGGGTGCGCCAACTCGATGGCATGAGCGATCTCGAGCGGCTCTACCGCCAGGTGGTCGACGAGATCTCGGCGATCGAAGTCGAACTCACCGAGCAGGGCTACGACCGGCCCACGCTGCTGGCCTTCCGCTACGTGCTCTGCTCGTTCATCGACGAGGCGGTGATGGGCACGCCCTGGGGTCACCAGAGCAGCTGGGCCGAGCACTCCCTGCTGACGCGCTTCCACAACGAGACCTGGGGCGGCGAGAAGGTCTTCTCGATCCTCGCCCGGCTGCAGCAGGAGCCGCAGCGCTACCGCGACATGCTGGCGTTCATCTATCTCTGCCTGTGTCTCGGCTTCGAGGGACGCTACCGGGTCATGACCCACGGTCGCGAGGAGTACGAGCACATCGTGCGCACCCTCGGCGACCAGCTGGCAGCACTCGGCGACACCCCGGAAGACAGCTTGACCCGGCCGCTCGACAACGTCATGCCGGGCCGGCGTCATCGCGGTCGCGGCTTGCCGGTATGGGCCGTATTTGCGTTTTTCGCTGTCGCCGTGGCCGGCACCTACCTGGGCTTCGCCTGGACGCTCGATCAGCAAGCGGCCCAGGTCGGCACCCTTCTCGATCAGATTTACCGTTAGGAGATCCCATGCTCAGGGTAGAGCTTCCCGCGCTCATCGGCCGCCTCAACGCCGTTTCCCGCCAAGGCCTGGAACAGGCTGCGGTGCTGTGCGCCGAGCAGCAGGCCCCCGAGGTCAGCGCCGGCCACCTGCTTCTGGCGCTGATCGACCAGCCGCTGTGCGACCTGCGCTGCCTGCTCGAAGGGCAGGGCGTCGACATCTTCGAGCTGCGTGCGCGCCTGGCCGAAGAGACCCGTCCGCCGCGCGACCTGGCCGTGACCACGCCGAGCTTCTCACCGCTGCTGGTCGAGTTGCTGCAGGACGCCTGGCTGCTGGCCACCACCGAATTCGCCTATGACAGCCTGCGCAGCGGCCTGATCTTCACCGCCCTGCTGCACAACACCGGGCGCTATCTGGGGCCGCGAAGCGCCGCCATGCTGGCCGAGATCAACCGCGAGGGGCTGCGTCGCGGCTTCGAGCGCCTGGCCGCCGACTCCGCCGAGGCGCCCCGCGCCGAGCCGAACGGCAGCGGCCAGCGCCAGGCCCAGACCACCCAGGGCGACAGCGCCCTGGCGCGCTTCGCCACCTCGCTCACCGAGCAGGCCCGACGCGGCGAGCTCGACCCGGTGCTTTGCCGCGACCCCGAGATCGATCAGATGCTCGACATCCTCGGGCGGCGGCGCAAGAACAACCCCATCGTCATCGGCGATGCCGGTGTGGGCAAGAGCGCCGTGGTGGAAGGGCTTGCGGCGCGTATCGTCGAAGGCCGCGTGCCCGCGGCGCTGGCCGATGTCGAGCTGATGAGCCTCGACCTCGGCGCGCTGCAGGCCGGTGCCGCGGTGAAGGGCGAATTCGAGAAGCGTCTCAAGGCGGTGATCGAGGAGGTCAAGGCCGCCCCCCGGCCGATCCTGCTGTTCATCGACGAGGCCCACACCCTGATCGGCGCCGGCAACCAGGAGGGCGGCGGCGATGCCGCCAACCTGCTCAAGCCGGCCCTGGCCCGCGGCGAGCTGCGCACCATCGCCGCCACCACCTGGCGCGAGTACAAGAAATACTTCGAGAAGGACCCGGCGCTGTCGCGGCGCTTTCAGCCGGTGGCCCTGGCCGAACCCAGCGTCGACCAGGCGCTGATGATCCTGCGCGGCCTGCGCGACACCTACGAGACCGCTCACGGCGTGCTGGTCGGTGACAGCGGCCTGCGCGCCGCCGCCGAGCTTTCGGCGCGCTACCTGGCCGGACGCCAGCTGCCCGACAAGGCCATCGACGTGCTCGACACCGCTTGCGCACGGCTTTCTCAGGCGCTGGACACCCCGCCACGCCGGCTCAGCCATCTCAAGAGCGAGCATATCGCCGCCCAGCGCGAGCGCGAACAGCTCGACCGCGAGCGCCTGCTGGGGCGCAGCCCCGACGCCACCCGTGAGGCCGAGCTCGACGCCCGCCTGTCGCGGCTGGAAGAAGAAGTCGAACGGCTCGAGGCGGCCTGGGCCGACCAGCGCGAGTGCGTCGATGCCATCATCGCCCTGCATCGCCAGCTGCTCGATGCGGGCGCCAATGAGGCCACCGTCGAGCAGGCCAGTGCCGAGACCGTGGCTGGAATCGACGGCGAAAACGGCGGTGAGATCGAGGCTGACAGCGAAATCGGCGCTGACGCGGCTGAATCGGATGACTCTGCCGCTGATGTCGATCTGCATGCTCAGCTGGCCGCCCACGAGGCGCGGCTGGCCGAGCTGCAGCAGGAGTTCGCGCTGGTCAACGCCAGCGTCGAGGAGGCGCAGATCGCCCAGGTCATCGGCGACTGGACCGGCGTGCCGGTGGAGCGCATGACCAGCGACGAGCTGACCCGTCTCACCGAGCTGCCCGAGCATCTCGGCCGGCTGGTGCAGGGACAGGACGTGGCCATCGAGCGCGTCCACCGCCACCTGCTCACTGCCCGCGCCGACCTGCGTCGTCCCGGTCGTCCGCTGGGCGCCTTCCTGCTGGTCGGCCCCAGCGGCGTGGGCAAGACCGAGACCGTGGTACAGATCGCCGAGCGGCTCTACGGCGGGCGCCAGTTCCTCACCACCATCAACATGTCCGAGTACCAGGAGAAGCACACCGTGTCGCGGCTGATCGGCTCGCCGCCGGGCTACGTGGGCTTCGGCGAGGGCGGTCTGCTGACCGAGGCGATTCGTCAGCGGCCCTACTCGGTGGTGCTGCTCGACGAGGTCGAGAAGGCCCATCCGGACGTGCTCAACCTGTTCTACCAGGCCTTCGACAAGGGCGAGCTGGCCGACGGTGAAGGACGGCTGATCGATTGCAAGAACGTGGTGTTCTTCCTTACTTCGAACCTGGGATACGAGGCCATCGTCGCCCACGCCGAGGAGCCCGCGGCGCTGGATGACGCGCTCTACCCGGTGCTGGCGGGTTTCTTCAAGCCGGCGCTGCTGGCGCGCATGGAAGTGGTGCCCTACTTCCCGCTGGGTGCCGATACCCTGCGCGACATCGTGGCGGCCAAGCTCGACACCCTGGCCGAACGCATCCGTGCGCGCCACCGCCAGGCCGAGGTAGTGCTCGACGAGGCCCTGCGCGACGCCATCTGTGCCCGCGCCACGCGCAGCGAGAACGGCGCACGCATGCTCGAATCGGTGATCGATGGTGAGCTGCTGCCGCCGGTGTCGCGGGCGCTGCTCGACCGCCTGGCACGGCGCGAGCCGGTGACCCGTGTGGCGTTGGGCGTCGACGCGACGGGTGCCTTCACGGCGGAGGTGGTGTAGGCGATGACGGCGAAGGCGATCGACATGCGCTGGTGCGAGGGTGATTTGCCGACGGGGCCCGGCCTCGGCGGCATGGCCCGTGCGCTGGCGCTGGTCGAGAGCGCCTCGCCCGGCGATCTGCGTGCCTGCGCCGGCGCCATTCTCAAGGCCAGCCACGGTCTGGAGTGGGTGAGCTGTCTCTACCTCGACGGCAGCGGGCGCTGGCTGGGTAGCGACGGCAATGACGTTCGTTTCGACTGCGACGACTTTCGCCACCCCTACGCCCATGCCATTCGTCAGGGCAAGCCGCTGCGCTTGGGCCTGCTGGAAGCGCGTTCGCGGCTCGACCACGCCGATTTCCAGGCCCAGGTGGCGGCGCTTCCCGCAGCGCTGCAGCTGTTGGTGCGCCCGCTGCGTGCGCTGGATGGCAAGCGCGAGTGGCTGGGCGCGCTGGTCATGGCCGGCGAGACTGAAGTCCTCTCCCGGCTCGAAGCCGACTGCGAGTTCGTCGCCTTCGAGGCGCTGCTGTGCCGGCTGTGGGCAGGGCTGGCCCGCCACCAGGGCGAACGTCAGCGCGAAGCTAGCCTGCGTCAATCGCTGGCTCAGCTCAACGACGGCGCCCGCCGTCAGGCACTGGCCGAGCGACTGGCCGGCGATCTGCTGGGGGTATCGCAAGCCATGCAGGCGCTGCGCAGCCAGGTGGTGCGGGCGGCGGAGACCAACCTGGCGGTACTGCTGCAGGGCGAAACCGGCACCGGCAAGGACCGGGTGGCTCGCGCCATCCACCAGTACTCGGGGCGCAGCCAGGGGCCCTTCATGGCCATCAACTGTGCGGCGATCCCCGAATCGCTGCTCGAGTCCGAGCTCTTCGGCCACGCCAAGGGCGCTTTCTCGGGTGCCGATCGCGCCCGCGAAGGGCTGATCAGCCAGGCCGATGGCGGCACCCTGTTCCTCGACGAGATCGGCGACATGCCGCTGCCGCTGCAGGCCAAACTGCTGCGGGTGCTGGAGAACGGCCGCTATCGGCCGCTGGGCTCCAGCGAAGAGCGGCGCGCCGACCTGCGCCTGGTGGCGGCCACGCACCAGCCGCTGCGCGAACGCATTCGCGATCAGCGCTTCCGTGCCGACCTCTACTACCGGCTGGGACAGTTCCCGCTGACCCTGCCGCCGCTGCGCGAGCGAAGCGAAGACATCGCGGAGCTGGCCGAGGCCTTCGTCGCCGATTTCTGCGCCCGCGAAGGGCGCGGCGAGATGGGTATCACCCCGGCGGCACTGCGCCAGCTGCGTGAGCGCGACTATCCCGGCAACGTTCGCGAACTCAAGAACCTGATCGACTACGCCTGCGCCATGACCCGCCCGGGGGACGACATCGCCCCTGCGGCGCTGCCCGCCCTGGCCGATTGCGAATCCGAGGCCGACGACGGCACCGCAGTGGCGGGTCAGGCCAAGGCGACCGCCGACAGCGTGCAGGACCTGCGTCGCGCCCTGCGCGACTACGAGGCGGAACTGATTCGCCAGCGGCTGCTGCTGTTCGACGGCAACCGCGCCCTGGCGGCCGAGAGTCTCGGCCTGCCCAAGCGCACCCTGGCACACAAGTGCCGACTGCTGGAACTGGATGCCAAATGAGTTCGACCTCTGTTTTTCGCCGTGCGCCGTGGCTGGCGCTGGCCGTGAGCCTGACCCTGGGTGCCGACGCCTGGGGTGACACCGCCGAGGCCCTGGTGACCGAGGCTCGCGAGTGCGCCGTCGAGCCCTCGCGCCTGGATAGGCTGGGTTGTTACGACGCGCTGTTCATGACCCGTAATGAGCCGGTGGCGAGCGAAGATCCACGCCCGGCGCTATGGCATGCGATCAACGCCCAGGAGGCCGAGCGCGACGGCGACGACATGGGACCGCTGGCACGCGAGGAGGGCGAGGATGTGCGCATCAGCGTGCCGGCGCTGGGCAGCGTGCCGCCGCGGCCGCAGCTGGTGATCGCCTGCGAAAAGACCATTACCCGCTTCCAGCTCCACCTGCCCCAGGCGCTGCATGCCCCACGGGTGCAAGTGCGCCTACGGGCCGGGGGGCGCGAACTGGAACAGGTGTGGCAGGCCCGTGACGGTGGCTACGTGGTCAGCGGTGGCAGAGGGCTGCCGGCCATCGCCACGTTGCAGCAGCTGTTGGATGCCGACGAGCTGACGCTGGGCAGCGACCAGGCCGTTCTCGACGGACTGCGCTTCGAGACCGCCGGACTGCGCCAGGTCATCCAGCCGCTGCGCGACGCCTGTCGCTGGTGAGGTAGAAATGCGAATCGTCAACGAGACACAGCTGGAAGGCCTGCTGGCCGCGCTCCCCCCGGAGGGTATCGGAAGACCCCTCGTCGACAGCGCCGACTACGGCTGGCTCGACGAGGAGATGATGAAAATCGGCTCGCTGCAGCACGGCGGGGTCGACTGGGAGGGCGCCGAGACCCGCGCCGTTCGGCTGCTGAGCACCACGGGCAAGGATCTGAAGGTACTCGGTCATCTGCTGCACTGCCTGCAGCGCGATGGTGACGGCGTGCGCTTCGCGCTCTCGCTGCGCCTGCTGGCGGGCAGCCTCGACCGCTGGTGGGACGCCGCCTATCCCTACGGCGGGCCTCAGGGCGAGCGACTGCGACCGCGGCTGTTCCTACAGTTCACCCAGCGCGCCTTGGCGCTGGCGGAGACGCTCGATTTCGACAATGCCGCCGACGAACACCAGGCCTGCGAGGCAGCGCTAGCCACTCTGCTGGAGGTGGCCAGGTCACGTCAGCTGCCGGACGAGCCGTTGGAGGATTTGAAGCGCTTGCTGCGCCAGGCCCGCCCCAGCCAGGCCGCGGCCCACGCCGCACCCGCTTCGAAGGGTGCGGCAGCGGAGGGCGCCACGCCGGCCAATTCGGCGGCGACGACGCCCAGGCTGCCCGAGATGCGTCTTGAAGCGGGCAACGAGCGCGGCAACCGTCAGAGCCTGCTGAAGATGGCCGACTTCCTCAACGAGCAGAGCCTCGGCGACCCGCTCGGCTATCGGCTTCGTCGCCACGCCATCTGGCACGCCATCCAGGCGCTGCCGGGCACCCGCGACGGAGTGCGTTCCGAGCTGGCGCCGCCCGCTGCCGACCGGGTGGCGGAGTATCGCGAGTCGCTTTCCCGTGGCGGTGACGTCGAGCTGTGGAAGCGCATCGAGAACAGCCTGGCGGTGAGCCCTTACTGGCTTGAGGGGCACCGGCTCAGCGCCAGCGTCGCCGAGCGGCTCGGGCACCCACGTTGTGCCGCGGCCATCCGCGACGAGGCGAGTCGCTTCGCCGAGCGTCTGCCGGGTATCGAGTCGCTGACCTTCAACGACGCCAGCCCCTTCGTCGATGAAGAGACCCGACAGTGGCTGCAGGCTGTGCCGGCCGGTACGGCGGCTGGCGGCCAGGAAGCCGGCGGCGACCCCTGGCAGGAGGGTCTGGCCGAGGCCCGCGAAAAACTGGCTACGGAAGGGCTGGAAGCGGCTCTGGCAGGGCTCGACCGCGGCCTGGCCGAGGCCCGATCGCCGCGTGAAGTCGCCTACTGGCGGCTGGCCAGCGCCGATCTGCTGCGCGATGCCGGGCTGGCGGCATTGGCCGGCCAGCACTATCGCGCGGTGCGGGAGTCGCTGGCGGGTGTTGGCCTCGAACAGTGGGAACCGGCGCTGCTCAAGCGGCTAGAGCGAGCGGTGGAGAAAGGGAAATGAACGCGATCCGAATACGACATGACGGGCACCGCAGAGTGGCCGACGGCATTACTACCAATAACACCATCATCATCGACAGGGACGAGGGCTAAGGCTCATGTGGAAAAGTGTGAAGTCCGGTCTGAGTCGCTGGGTACCCGGCGCCTCTCGGGCACAAAGCAACGCCAACCAGGCCAAGATGCACGGCAACAAGGCCCAGGGCATCGGCAAGAAGGCGAGTAAGCTCACCGCCGTGCTCAGGTGGCTGGTACTGGCCGCCCTGGTCGTCGCCATCTGGTGGCTGGGGCCGATGTGGCAGGTGCGCGACAGTTATCCGCTGGCGCCCTGGCTCAACAGGTTGCTGGCCACGCTGGCGCTGGCCACCCTGGCCGCCGTGGTGTGGGGCATTCGCCTGGCACGCCGACTGCGCGAAGTCGACGACGAGCGGCGCCAGAATGAGCGGCTGCAGCTCGACCCGGTGCTGGCCCAGGTGGAGCAGCAGGAGGCGACGCTCAATGCCACCCTGCACGAGCTGCTCGACAACCTCGGTGCAACCCCCGGCGCACGCTACAAGCTGCCCTGGTACCTGGTGATGGGCGTGGAGAACGCCGGCAAGACCAGCTTGATCAACCGCTCCGGGCAAAACTTCTCGCTGACCCACGTGATGAAGGCCTCGGGCCAAGGCAAGAAGGGCAATCAGTACGGCTTCGACTGGTGGATCGGCGACAAGGCGGTGCTGATCGACCCGGACGGCGAGCTGCTGACCCAGGGCGCGCTGGAAGGCGGCGAGCCCCAGGAGCAGCAGAGTCGGCTGTGGGATCACTTCGTCGGCTGGCTGGAGCGCAATCGTCCCCAGCGGCCGCTGGACGGTGTGGTACTGGTACTAGACCTGGCGCGCCTGAGCGATGCCCGAGTAGCGGTGCGCAAGGCCTACGCCTCGCTGCTGCGTGCCCGCATACGCGAGCTGATGGAGCGCCACGGGGCGCGCCTGCCGGTTTACGTCACCTTCAGCAAGATGGACCTGCTGCACGGCTTCGACGACTTCTTCCGACACTACTCCCGTGCAGCGCGCCGGGCGCCGCTGGGCTTCACCTTCAGCGCCGAGAGCGTCGAGCGCGTCGACCAGTGGGCCGATGAGTTCGCCGACTCCTACGATGCCATGCTCGAGCGACTCAATCGCAGCCTGCCGACGCTACTGGCCGAATGCCGCGACCGCGAAGAGCGTGAATCGGTATTCCGCTTCGTGCGCCAGCTCGCCGGCCTGCGCGACGTGCTGCTCGGCTTCCTGCGCGAAGCGCTCTCCAGCGACCGTTACTCCACTGCGGCCATGGTGCGCGGCACCTATTTCACCTCGGTCTATCAGCAGGGCGTGCCGGAGGACCCCTTCGTCGATGCCGCCGCCCGCCGCTACGGCATGGCCGACACCACTCAGCCGGCCCATCGCGCCGCACGCAGCGCGCTCTACTTTACCGAGGAGCTGTTCGAGAAGGTGATCTACCCCGAGGCGGGGCTGGCCGGCGACAACGCCCGTGCTGCCCGGCGTCGGCGTCGCCTGCGGCGTACCAGCGCCTTCGCCTGCCTGGTGGCCGGGCTGGCACTGGTGGGCGGATGGAGCCATTTCTACCAGAAGAACACCCAGGCCCTGGCGGCGGTGGAGGAGAAGGCCGAGGCCTTCCTCGCCGCCCAGCCCGGCGAGCTGCGCAGCGACGACCCCACCGGTTATGCGCTGCTGGAACCGCTCGACCGGCTGCGCGCCGCCACGCTCGAGTTCGGCGACTACCGCGAGCACCTGCCATGGCTGGCCGACATGGGCCTCTATCAGGGTCACGCCGTGGGCCGCCAGGTGGAGAGCGCCTATCTGGCGATGCTGAGCTACCATTTCCTGCCCTCGCTGATGGTCGGCATCATGGATGACATGAACCGCGCCGAGGCCGGCAGCAACGAGAAGCTGGCCCTGCTGCGCGTGCTGCGCATGATGTCCGACGCCAGCGGGCGCCAGCCCGAGCGCGTTCAGGCCTACATGGAGCGGCGCTGGCAGCGCGCCTTCCCCCAGCGCGGCAGCGTGCAGGAGCGCCTGCTCGATCACCTCGCCTACGCCATGGCGCACACCGACCTCGAAGGCCGGGTAGCGGATGGCGATCGCCACGCCGAACAGGCCATGGCGGCGGTGCGCGGCAGCCTGCAGGCCGCTCAGGAAGAGCTCTCGCGCCAGCCGATGGACGAGCGGGTCTACGCTACCCTCAAGGCCGAGAGTTCCACCCGCAGCGGGGCGGTGCTCGATCTCCAGCAGGGCGTTGGGCCGTCGTTCAACGCCGTGTTCATGGCCCGTGACGACGAGCTGGAGCGTCTCCAGGTACCCAGCCTGGTAACCCGCGACGGTTTCGAGGGCTACTTCCTCAAGGAGATCGAACAGGCCACCGAGCTGGCGCTGATCGACCTCTGGGTGCTGGGGCAGCGCGACGATATCGCCTTCAGTGCCGCCGACGAGCGAGAGCTGCGCGACGCCCTGCACGAGCGCTACGTCAGCGACTATCACGTGACGTGGCGTCAGGTGCTCGACGACCTCTACCTGGTGCCGCTGCCCGATATCGATCAGGCCGTGTTCGTGGCCGACACCCTGCTCGGCGCCAGCCGGCCGCTGGATCGCCTGCTCGGCGAAGTGGCGCGCCACACCCGTCTCTACCCCGAGCTGCCGGAGGACGACGAGGCTGCCCGCCAGGCGCTGGAGCGCTCGCCGCGTTATCGTCTGGCCGGCGAGATCGAGCGCAATTTCCGCGACCTCAATGGGCTGCTCGACGCCCGCGGCGACAACCCGGCCGATATCGCCGAGATCAAGGTGGCCGTCGGTGAACTGCGCGACTACCTGCGCCAGGTTCAGGGCGCCAGCGACCCGGGCCGTGCGGCGTTCGTCAGCGCCCGCGACCGCCTGGCGTTGCGTGGTGGCGACCCCATCCACAACCTCAAGCGTATCGCCGAGAACACCCCGGCCCCGGTGAACCGTATGCTCGAGAGCCTGGCCGATCAGAGCTGGCAGCTGATGATGACCAGCGCCATTCGCCACCTCGAGCACCAGTGGCTCGACGAGGTGGTGGGGCCCTATCAGGAGCGTCTGGCGGGCCGCTACCCGCTGGTGCCCAGCGCCTCGCGTGAGGTGGCGCTGAACGACTTCGAGGCTTTCTTCGCTGCCGGTGGCATCCTCGACCGCTTCTACCAGGACAACCTGCGGCCCTTCATCGAGGAAGCGCCCGAGTACCTGGTGGATGCCGAGGGCAGCCCGCTGCTGCGTGACACGGTGTTCACCGCCATCCAGCGTGCCGAGCAGATCCGTCAGGCCTACTTCGGTCGCGACGGCGTGCTCGACGTGGAGTTTGCGCTGGAACCGGTGAGCCTGAGCGCCGACAAACGCCGCAGCGTGATCAACATCGACGGCCAGATCATCGACTACGCCCACAGCGCCAGCTCGCGGGTCTCGATGATCTGGCCCAACGCCCTGCGCGGCGGCAACGAGAGTCGTATCACCCTGGTGCCGAGCCAGGTCAACCGCTCGCCGCGTAGCCTCAGTCGTGACGGTGCCTGGGCCTGGTTCCGCCTGCTCGACGAGGCGGAGATCACCAGTGCCGGCGAGCGCGACCTGGAGCTGCGCTTCCAGGTCGACGGCGGCACGGCACGTTACCGGCTGTATGCCACCGGCTCGCGCAACCCCTTCACACGCCCGCTGGTTGCCGGCTTCCAGCTGCCCACCGCGCTGTATGCCGAAGGAGGCTTCGATGTTGGCAGCCTTTAAGCGCCTGTTCGGTAGCGAACGGCAGAAGGCCGCAGCTCCTGCTGCCGCGCTGGATGAGATCAAGGGGCTGGAAGCGGCGTCGATGGAGGACATCGAAGGCTTTCTCGAAGCGGCTCGTCGCGCCGATACCAAAGGGCACTCACCCTGGGTACTGCGCGACGAGACCCGTCTGGCCACGCTGCGCCGGGCGCTGGAGTTCACCGTGCAGCACGGCCAGTGGCTGCAGCGCGACGACGGCAACATCGCCCGCTGGCAGGGCCGGCTGCTCAAGCTGCGTCATGGCGATGGGCCCACTCTGGGCATGCTGCTGGCCTGCCGACCCGACGACGAAGCGGCCTGGCAGCTGCGCTTCTTCTTCGTCGAGCCCGAATGGCAGGGCAGCGGCCACGGTTCCCGCCTGCTGCGGGCGGCTCGCCTCAGCCTGAACGGCGTGCCGCTCAATGCCCGGCTGCCGCTGGCCTGCCAGGCCGCCATACGTAGCCTGGAGCAGGCCGGCTTCGCGCGCATGCACGTCAATGCCTTCGAGGTGGCCAGCTTCGAAGCGCCCGCCGAGTGGGACTAGGCGATTAGCGAGACAGGAGAACGACAGATGGGACGCAAACTCGTACTCGTGGGTGACATCGGCACCGACCATGACGGCTTTCCGCCGACGCCGGTCATCGCCGGCAGCCCGACCGTGATCATCGACGGCAAGCCGGCGGCGCGCCTGGGCGACCCTCTGGCGCCGCACGACAAGCCCAAGCACTCCACCCACCCGCGTGCCATCGCCGAGGGCTCGGGCACCATTCTGATCGACGGCAAACCGGCGGCGCTTACCGGCCATGCCGTCGACTGCGGTGGCGTTGTGATCGGTTCCGCCAGCGGGGAGGGCAGCTGACATGGCCAATCAAACCGGACTCCAGTTCACCCTCGAGCTTGCCGGGGCCGATTCCGCCGCGCTGGCGGTGGTCGACTTCACCCTGGAGGAGGCCCTTTCCGCGCCCTTCACCCTCAAGGTGCGTTTCGCCAGCCGTGACGCCGGCCTCTCCGCCACCGAGCTGCTCGACCGCCCGGTGAGCCTGACGATCTGGCAGGACGGCGAGGCGCTGCGCCGGGTGCATGCCATCGTCAGCGAGTTCGGGCGCGGCGACCGCGGTCATCGGCGCACCCTGTACTCCCTGGTGGCCCGCCCGGCGCTGTG
>NZ_JBYCKL010000105.1:0-39342 GCF_057473365.1 Halomonas sp. TH-94 | reverse complement strand
GGCGCTGTTTGCCGGGCTTTTGACCAAGGTGGGCGTGTACGCCCTGTATCGGGTCTTCACCCTGATGTTCGACCAGACCCTGGGTTACACCCAGGACCTGCTGCTCTGGGGGGCGGCGCTGACCATGGTCACCGGAGTGCTTGGAGCGGCGGCCCAGTTCGAGTTTCGCCGTATCCTGTCGTTCCACATCGTCAGCCAGATCGGCTACATGATTCTGGGCCTGGCGCTCTATACCCCGTTGGCAATCGCCGGGGGTATCTTCGCCGTGATGCATAACATCGTGGTCAAGACCAACCTGTTCCTGATCAGCGGCATCACCCGGCGCCTGCAGGGGACCTACGAGCTCAAGAAGATGGGTGGACTCTACCGTGAGCGGCCGTGGCTGGCGGTGGCCTTTTTTCTCTCGGCCTTCTCGTTGGCCGGGGTGCCGCCACTGTCGGGTTTCTTCGCCAAGTTCGTCATCGTGCGGGCGGGTATCGAGGCGGAAGCCTACGTGGTGACGGCAGTCGCGCTGCTGGTGGGGCTGATGACCCTCTACTCCATGGTCAAGATCTGGAACGAGGTGTTCTGGAAGTCGCTGCCGGAGGACAACCTGGTGCCGGCCGAAGAGGTCGTGGTGGGTGACGACAGTCGCATGGTGCCGCCGAGCCTGTGGCTGATGTATCTGCCGGTGGCGGTGCTGGCGCTCTTCGCCTTGCTGATCGGCGTGCTTGCAGAGCCGCTGATGACCGTGATGAACCAGATCGGCGATCAGTTGATGAACCCGCAGGGCTATATCGACGCGGTCTTGGGGAGTGAAATCGTGGTCGAGGACGCCTTCATCGAGGATGTGGAGCAGGAGGAGATGCCATGACGGGAGCCATCTGGAACCTGCTGCTGGCGCTGGCCTGGGTCATTCTCTCCGGGGACTTCTCGGGGCTCAACCTGGTGGTCGGCCTGGTGTTCGGCTACATCACGCTGGTGCTGATCGAGCCTCAGGTCGAGGCCCTGGGCGGGTACCCGGCACGCGTGCCGAGAATTCTGAAGTTCCTCGGTTTCTTCATCAAGGAACTGGTTCAGGCCAACCTGCGGGTCGGCTTCGATATCCTGACGCCGCCTTGGCACATGAAGCCGGGTGTGATCGCCATGCCCCTCGAGGCGCGTACGGAGCTCGAGATCACCATGGTGGCGAACCTGATCTCCCTCACACCCGGCACTCTGAGCCTGGACGTTTCCGACGACCGTAAAGTGCTCTATATCCACGCCATGTTCCTCGATGACGAGGAGGAACTGCGTCGTAACCTCAAGGAAATGGAATGTCGTGCACTGGAACTGTTCCGTTGAGTTCGCCAAGGCAGAGTGGGGGGTGAAATGGCCACTGTAATTCTGATCAGTCAGGTACTGATGAGCCTGGCGCTCATCCTGGCCTTCGTTCGCGTGGTGCGTGGCCCCAGTCTTCCCGATCGAGTGGTGGCGCTGGAGCTGTTTGCCAGCATCGTGGTGGGGCTTGTTGGCGTGTATGCCATTCGTACCGATGTATCGAGCTTTCTCGATGCCGCCATCGTTATCGCGCTGATGGGCTTTCTGGCTGCCATCGGTTTCGCCCGTTTCCTGGAGCGGGGAGGACCGCGTGATGATTGAATACATCAAGGGATTCTTGATTCTGACGGGTGCCCTGTTCATGTTGCTGGCAGCGCTTGGCATTCTGCGCCTGCCCGACCTGCTCACGCGTATGCATGCCACCACCAAGGCGGCTGCCCTGGGGGTCATACTGATCATGCTGGCGGTGGCAGTGCATTTCGGCGAGGTGGCCGTGGTGGCGCGTGCCTTTGCCATCATCGTCTTCGTGCTGATGACAGCGCCCGTCGCGGCGCATGTCATCGGCAGGGCGGGCTACTTCGTCGGGTCCAAGCTGTGGAGCGGTACGGTCAAGGATGAACTCAGACCCAACTACGACCCGCTCACCCATGAGCTCAAGAGCGGTCTGGAGACGGACGCCAACGCTCGTCACGAACCGAGGGATAGCGATCCGCAGTGAATCGCCGAATCTTCTCCGAACAAGGTCGCCTCCGGGCGGCCTTTTTTCGTTGTGGACATGAAACAAAGTCAGAGCTTTATATTGTACATAAACTGTACGATAATTTTTCCATGTCTATATTTTAAGGTGCACCATGCACAGCCAGCCCCCGCCCCACAAGCCATGCCATCTGTGTCAAAGTTCCTTCGCCCGGAGACACTGCTGGGATGAGGTGCGCTATTGCAGTGAACGCTTTCGACGGCCGGCGCGACGTTCCGGCGGTGGCGCATGAGTGTGACTCTTGTCTGGCTGCGCCACGACCTACGTCTGGGCGACAACCCATTGTTTCAGATCGATTCCACACACGAACAACTGTTATGCGTCTATGTGCTCGACCAGGCCTGGCTTACCCCGCAGTCAGGCCTTGGCGTGCCGCGTATTGGGCCGGCGCGGCTCCGTTTCCTCTGGGAGAGCCTGATTGCATTGCGTGGTGAGCTGCTCAAGCGGGGCAGTGACCTGCTGGTTCGCATTGGCGATCCGCTCGATATCGTGACAGGCCTCGTCGAACGCTATCGCGTGAGTCAGGTGCGGCTGCGCCGTGATGCCGGCGACGACGAGGTTCAAGACGGCCTGTGCCTGGCCAAGAGAGTGGGTGAGGGCGTCGAAGTGTGGCAGGCCGACAGTGGGCTGCTGCTGAGCGAAGAGACGCTGCCGGTAGCGCTTGACGCCTTGCCTGCGAGCTTCTCGGCTTTTCGTCGTCGGGTGAAGGATCGCCTGGCGATTGCTGAGGCGCTTCCCGCACCTGTGACACTGCCGCCCTGGCCTGCCGATGCGCCGCGCGGGCTGCCGCCTCTCGCCCAGGTGTGCAGCAGAGCCGTCGCATGGACGGCCGACGCTCGTGGTGAATTTCACTTCGCCGGCGGCGAGGCGGCGGGTCTCGCACGACTCGATCATTACTTGTGGGAGAGCGGAGCCGTGGCTCGCTACAAAACCACTCGCAATGAACTGAGGGGGGCGGATTTCTCCACCCGCCTTTCGCCCTGGCTGGCCCATGGCTGTCTCTCGGCCCGACAAGTGCGCGATGCTCTGCGCCACTGGGAAGCGAGCCACGGCGCCAATGAATCGAGCAAGTGGGTCTTCTACGAGCTGCTGTGGCGTGATTACTTCCACTGGGCTGCACGCCAGGAGGGTCGTGCGCTGTTCGGGGCACGCTTGCTGCCTCCCCTCGGCGAGGCCTTTCTCTCCTGGCGCGAAGGGCGAACGGGGGTTCCTTTCATCGATGCGGCCATGCACGAGCTCTCGGCGACCGGCTGGCTGTCGAACCGAGCGCGGCAAAATGCGGCGAGCTTCCTCATTCACGATCTTGGAGAGGATTGGCGTTTGGGAGCGGCCTGGTTCGAGCACTGCCTGGTCGATTTCGACGTGGCCAGCAACTGGGGCAACTGGCGCTACGTGGGCGGTCTCGGACGCGATTCCCGCGAGCGGCGCTTCGACGTCATCAAGCAAGCCGAGTATTACGACCCCGATGGCGCCTACGCCGCCTGCTGGGAAGCGGCCGGTCGGCGGACTGATCAATGGGCGCTTGGGGCTGGTGGTGCTGGCCAAACTGCGCGATGATCGCCCCTCTGCATAGGCAAGGAGAGCAGCAAAAATGAAACGGACCCTTACCCTCGGCCTGCTGGTAACGCTGCTGGCCGGCTGTCAAAGCAGCCCGGCGAATGGCGTTGGCACGGAGGAGGAATCTCAAGCCGAATCGGCCCCGGCGGCTACCGCTGAGCAAGCCGAGAGCCGAGCCGAGGCCGAGCCCGCTCCCCCCGCCGATTTTGCCGACTGGCTGGCCCAGTTTCGCCGCGCTGCCCGCAGCGAAGGGATTTCGGCGGCCACGCTCGACAGGGCTCTGGATGGGGTGCGCTATCGGCCAAGGGTGATCGAGCTCGACCGTTCCCAGCCGGAGTTCGTGCGTCCTATCTGGCAGTATCTGGATACGGCCGTCTCCCAGACCCGGGTCAGCCAAGGGCGGGCCAAGCTCGCCGAGCACCGCGACACTGCCCGGGAGATGGAGCAGCGTTTCGGCGTTCCGGCAGAAGTCATCGTCGCGATCTGGGGAATCGAGAGCAACTATGGCGGCAATTTCGGCGACTTTTCCACCCTCGAGGCGCTGGCGACGTTGGCCTTCGACGGTCGGCGGCGCGACTTTGCCCGTGGCGAGCTGCTGGCCGCCCTGAGGATCATCGAGGCAGGTGACATCGCGCCGGAGCGGATGGTGGGCTCCTGGGCTGGTGCCATGGGCCACACCCAGTTCATTCCCTCGAGTTTCGAAGCTTACGCCGTGGATGGCGACGGTGACGGACGGCGTGATATATGGGGCAGCATTCCCGATGTCATGGCTTCGACCGCCAACTATCTGGCGCGAGCCGGCTGGCAGCCCGGCCAGCCGTGGGCGGCCGAGGTGCGGCTCCCCCAGAATTTCGACTATGCCCAGACCGAGCTGAGCACGCGGCTGTCGAGCCGTGAATGGGCCGAGCAAGGGGTGCGTCCGATCGAAGGTGGCAATCTTCCCGGCTTCGAGCAGGCCTCGGTGATCGCCCCGGCCGGCGCCAATGGCCCAGCCTTCCTGGTCGGCCCCAACTACCGCGCCATTCTGCGCTACAACAATGCCACCAGCTACGCCTTGGCGGTCGGTACCCTGGCTGACAGGATCGCCGGGCGGGAAGGGGTCCGGGCCGAGTGGCCGCGTGACGTGCAGCCGCTGTCTCGCAGCCAGGTGCGCGAGATGCAGCAGGCTCTCAACGCTCGGGGCTTCGACGTCGGCACGCCCGACGGTGTCATGGGGCCGAATACCCGCAGTGGCTTGCGGGAGTACCAGCGTAGCATCGGCGTCACGCCGGACGGCTTTGCCACCGTAGATCTGCTGCAACGACTCCAGCAGTGACGGCAAGCCCCGCTCTGGTGAGCCAGAGCGGGGCGTTCGAAAAGACTCGGACCGGCCGCTAGTTATTGGTCCATCGGTCCAGCGTTTCACTGATGGTGCGGCCGGCACGTTCGGCGCCTTCCTGTGTGCGCTCCCAGGCATGCTCGGCACTTTCTCCAACCCGGTCTGCGCCCCGCCGTGTCTGCTGCCAGGCACTGTCGGCGCCTTCTCCGGTACTGTGCCAGGCCTCACGAGTGCGCTCGCGTGCCGTGTCCCACCACTCTTGATCGTAGCGCGGCATGGCCTCGAGCGACTCCGGGTCGGCGTCGACGATGATGTCATGGACCGTTTCACCGTCGTCTTCGTAGTTGACCAGACGGTAGTGGGCATTGGTAATGACCAGGTAGTCGCCGTCCCTGCCCATGTCGTCGTCGGGGCGCACGACGATGGCATGAACTTGTCTGTCATCGCCGAGCAGAATATCGATCACTTCGCCGGGCTGGCTGTCAGGCGACGCTTCGAAGTGCACCTCGGCGTCGAAGAGGGCGCGGGAGGAGTAGAGGCCCTGGGGTTCGAACTGTGCCTGTACACCAATCGCGAGCCCGGCCAGGAACAGGCCAGCCGAGGCGGCCAGCGTCGTCCTGGTGATGCGTGGCTGTTTCATCAGTTTGCCCTCCTTGTCCTTGATGACACTGTTAGTGTAGTAAAGGTACCGTTTGATACAGGTGCACGGAACCGCGCCTGATCGGATTTATCAAAGCCTCGATGAAAAAAGGAGCTTCATCCATGAGGAAAATGTCGCTTGGTAACACCATCCCGGTTTTTCGCCATTGCCTGCTGGCGGCAGCGGGGGCCCTGCTGCTGGCTGGCCCTGCCGTGGCCGACGATGAATCGTCGGTATTCGGGTGGATAGAGAAGAGCACACTTGAGCCGTGGGGGGTCGAAGTCAAGGCCAAGCTGGACAGCGGTGCGCTGACCTCTTCCCTCGATGCGCGCGACATCGAAACCTTCGACAAGGATGGCGAGGAGTGGGTGCGCTTCCGCCTCGATCTCATCGACGAGGCCAGCGGCGAGGCGTTCGAAGAGCACCTGGAGCTGCCGCTTTATCGTGACATCCGCGTCCGTGGTGCCGGCGGCCGCGACGAGCGTCCGGTGGTACTGATGAAGATCTGTATGGGCGATACCATCCACGAGGAGCAGTTCAGCCTGAGGGACCGCGAGGAGATGAATTACCCGCTGCTGTTGGGTCGGCGCACCATTGGCCACCTGGGGCTGCTCGACGTTACCCGCACCTTCCTCAATTCGCCCGACTGCACTGACGACGCCGAGGTCGTGCGCTACGACGGCGAGGAGGTCGAAGGAATCAAGGAAGACGAGGTGTGATATCTCCGGCTTCAGAATAGCCGGGACAGCAGAGCCACTACAGCCGTCTCCACACGCAGGATGCGAGGGCCCAGGTGAATGCCCTCGCATCCCGCTTCGAGCAGGCGGTCCACCTCGTATGGGATGAAACCACCTTCCGGCCCGATGAACAGCACAATAGGCTCGGTCAGGCCGGTTGGGCAGGCTTGGGCCATGCCGGGATGAGCCACGAGCCCTCGCCGGTCCGCCAGCAGCTGGGGCAGTCGCTCCTCGACGAAAGGGCGAAAGCCCTTGGCCATGCTGACGTCGGGCAGCACCGTATCTCGCGCCTGTTCGAGGCCCAGTATCAGATGCTCATGAATCTTTCCCGGGTCCAGCTCCGGCGACTGCCAGTAGCTCTTCTCCACCCGCCGGGTATGCAGCAGCGTGACACCCTTCACCCCAAGGGCGGTGATGTGTTCGAGGCTTCTGGCGAGCATGCGCGGGCGCGGCAGGGCCAGTACCAGATGCACCGGTAGGGCGGGCGGCGGGGGAGCGCCGAGGCCATCGAGCGTGAAGCGGGCTTCGTCGTCGGAGAGGTAGGTCAGCTCGCCGCGTCCGATACCACCTCCCAGAACCCCCAGGGTCAATGAATCGCCCACCTGGGCGCGGTGCACTTCCTTCAGGTGACGTAACCGGCGTGGGTCGCGCAGGCAGGCCAGACGGGCATGTTGGACATCGTCGGGGGCAAGCAGGATAAGGTTCATCGGGTCTCGTTGGTTGCTTCGATTTGCAAGGGCGGTAACGCGGTGCACAATAGCAGCCAAGGGCCAACCTGCCTTTCCTACAAGGAGTGCCGTCGTGCGCGTGATTCGCAAGTATGCCAACCGCAGACTCTATGATACCCAACAGAGCCGCTATGTAACGCTCGAGGATCTGCGTCGCCTGATTCTCGATGAAGAACCGTTCCGCGTCGAGGACGCCAAGTCCGGAGAGGATCTGACCCGCACCATCCTGCTGTCGATCATCATCGAACAGGAACAGGCCGACGGCGAGGCCGAGGTGTTTTCCAATGACCTGCTGGCTCAATTCATTCGTGTCTACGACATGGCCCAGCCGCTGCCGCTGGCACGTTATCTCGAGCAGGGTACCCAGCTGATGCTCGAACAGCAGAAGCGCATGCAGGACCAATGGCAACAGGCCATGCGCCATTCGCCGATGGAGCTTATGCGTGAAATGGCGGAGGAGAACATGCGTTTCTGGCAGCAGGCGATTGGCCAGGGACAGCCCGACAAGCCTGAGCCGAAGGACACGCCGGACCAGGATGACGACAAGAAGTCCTGAGCGAGGCGGCGAGCTCGATGGCTTTCTGACATAATGCCGCGACGAATTCCCAGCCTAACCTCAGGCCCGTCCCAGCATCGGGCCCGACGAATGATAGACAGGAAAGCAAGCGGATGAAGGTTCTTATCATCGGCGGCGGTGGCCGCGAACATGCCCTGGCCTGGAAAGTCGGTCAGTCGCCCCGGGTCGAACGGGTCTTCGTGGCGCCCGGCAATGCCGGTACCGCTCACGAACCCGGCTTGACCAACGTCGCCATCGAGGCGACCGATTTGGAGCGCCTGGTGGCTTTCGCCCGTGAGGAGGCCATCGAGCTGACCATCGTCGGCCCCGAGGCGCCGCTGGTCGAAGGGGTCGTCGATCGTTTCCGCGAAGCGGGGCTGGC
The DNA here is from genome assembly GCF_057473365.1 of Halomonas sp. TH-94. Taxonomy (NCBI): domain Bacteria; kingdom Pseudomonadati; phylum Pseudomonadota; class Gammaproteobacteria; order Oceanospirillales; family Halomonadaceae; genus Halomonas; species Halomonas sp. TH-94. The sequence continues at coordinate 31,368 of NZ_JBYCKL010000105.1, read as the reverse complement.
CATTTTCGGTCCGACTCGAGGGGCTGCCCAGCTGGAGGGCTCGAAGTCCTTCACCAAGGACTTTCTTGCACGCCATGCCATCCCCACCGCTGATTACCGCACCTTCACCGAGGTAGGGCCGGCGCTGGAGTATTTGGCCGAGCAGGGCGCACCGATCGTGATCAAGGCCGATGGCCTGGCTGCCGGCAAGGGGGTGATCGTCGCCATGACCCTGGCCGAGGCCGAGGCCGCCGTGCGCGACATGCTCGAGGCCAACGCCTTCGGTGACGCCGGGGCCAGGGTGGTCATCGAAGAGTTCCTGGAAGGCGAGGAGGCCAGTTTCATCGTCATGGTGGATGGCACCACCGTGTTGCCCATGGCCACCAGCCAGGACCACAAGCGTGCGCTGGATGGCGATGACGGTCCCAATACCGGCGGCATGGGGGCGTACTCACCGGCGCCGGTGGTGACCGAGAGCGTTCACGAGCGCATCATGGAGCAGGTGATCATGCCCACGGTGCATGGCATGGTGGCCGAGGGACATCCCTACAGCGGCTTCCTGTATGCCGGCTTGATGATCGACACCGAAGGCAATCCCAAGGTGATCGAGTTCAACTGCCGCTTCGGCGACCCCGAGACTCAGCCGATCATGCTGCGCCTGCAGTCCGATCTGGCCGAGCTGTGCCTGGCCGGGGCACGAGGTGAGCTGGCCGGGCACACCTGCGAGTGGGACTCCCACGCCGCGGTCGGCGTGGTGATGGCCGCGGGCGGCTATCCTGGCAGCTACGCCAAGGGCGACGTGATCGAGGGTCTCGAGGCGGCGAATGCCACAGGCTGCAAGGTATTTCATGCCGGCACCGCAGAGGACGACCAGGGGCGTGTCGTGACCAGTGGCGGTCGTGTATTGTGTATCACCGCGCTGGGGCATGGCGTCTCCCAGGCACGCGACCTCGCCTATGAGGGAGTGGCAGCGATTCGCTGGAATGGCGCTCAGTACCGCGGTGATATCGCCCACCGTGCCATCGCCCGCGAGCAGAACGCAGATTGAGCGTCGGCGAACCTGTCGCCATTCATAACAACATTCAGGGAGCGAGCATGGAACGCATCAAGCTGGAATTTCCCGATTCGGCCATCGTGCACAGGCAGCCGCTGTCGGTGCGCATCACCGACATGAACTACGGTCGCCATCTGGGGCACGATACGCTGGTGTCCTTACTGCATGAAGCGCGTATTCAGGCATTTGGCGCCCTTGGTCTGGTCGAATGGGATATGGGCGGTTTCCCCAGTGTGGTGGCGGACCTCGCTGTGCAGTACCAGTCCGAGGCCCGCTGGCCGGATGCCCTGGTGGTGGAAACCGCCATACCCGTGCCCACCGGCAAGGCGATGGCGGTCTATCATCGGGTCTGCCATGCCGAGGGCGGGCGGCCGGTGGCCACCGCGCGACTCAACGTGGTGCTGGTCGATCCGGCCCAGGGGCGCAGTGTCGCTATTCCAGACAGCGTGCTCCGCGCCATCAGCGGTGCGGAGAGCGCCTGATGTCGCGCGAGTATCCCATCATCGCCGTGACCGGCTCCTCGGGGGCGGGAACCACCACGGTGAAACGCACCTTCGAGCGCATGTTCTCCCGTGAGGATGTCCATGCCGCCTTCGTCGACGGCGACGCCTTCCATCGCTATACGCGAGAAGAGCTGGCGCGCATGTTCCGTGAAGAGCCAGAGCGCAAGAATCAGCTCTCTCATTTCGCCGTGGAAGCCAACCTGCTCGACCGCCTGGAGGCGCTGTTCCAGGAGTACGGCGAGCACGGCACCGGCACCTACCGGCACTACATCCATGCCGAAGACAAGCAGATGATCGAGGCCGGCCATCAGGTCGGTACCTTCACCGAGTGGCAGCCGCTGCCCTGTGGCACCGATCTGTTGTTCTACGAGGGCTTGCACGGCGGGCTGGTCACCTCGGCGCATGACATTGCCCGACACGTGGACCTGCTGGTAGGCGTGGCGCCGACCATGAACCTCGAGTGGATCCAGAAGATCGATCGCGATATCAAGCTGCGCGGCTACTCTCAGGAAGCCGTCATCGACACCATTCTGGGGCGCATGAACGACTACGTGCGCTATATCCAGCCGCAGTTCTCACGCACCCATATCAATTTCCAGCGTGTGCCTACGGTGGACACCTCCAACCCCTTCGAGGTGCAGGATATTCCCAACGACGCCGAGTCGTTCGTGGTGATCCGTTTCCGCGATCCCTCGACGGTGGATTTTCCCTGGTTGCTGGCGATGATCCAGGACGCCTTCATGAGCCGCCCGCATACCCTGGTGGTGCCGGGTGCGAGGATGTCGCTGGCCATCGAGTTGATCCTGGCGCCGCTGGTTCGTCACCTACTGGCGCAGCGCCGCTTTCGCTGAGCCGCAAGAGAGGAGTGCGAGTCGATGCAAGAGTGTCTGTTCTGCAAGATCGTCAAGCGTGAAATACCGGCCGAGATCGTCTACGAAGACGAGCAGGTGCTGGCGTTCAACGACATCAATCCCCAGGCCCCGACTCACATTCTGATCATCCCCAAGCAGCACATTGCCACGCTCAACGACATCGAGGAGCGTGACCAGGCTCTCGTTGGCAGGTTGCCCTTCACGGCGGCGAGGCTGGCCGCGGAGCGCGGCTTTGCCGAGGACGGCTACCGCGTGGTGATGAACTGCAATGACCAGGGCGGACAGACGGTCTATCATATTCATATGCACCTGATGGGCGGTCGCCGCTTTACTTGGCCGGCTGGCTAGCTGGCGCCCTGCGGGAAGCCGCGCGCGTCGAGGCGTGCGACGCATCAGGTGCACCCAGTACATGGCGCCACCCAATGGGTGGCGCTGCCGTTACTTGGCGGCTGCATTGGGCCGACTAATTGCAGGGCTGCCAATCGCTCGCTTCCCGCGATGGGAAGCCGCACTCAGGAAAGGCTGCGTAAAGGAAAAGAGATGAACCGCCACTACTCCCCGGCCGACAAACAGCTCCCTCAGTTCGATACCGTACTACGAACCCTGATTCCTCGCGCCGCCGTGGCTTCGCGCCCCTCGCCGGCAACGGCGGATGTCCAGGACGATGACATGAGCGTCGACGAGCGTCGCCACGCCGCCGGGCTGATGCGGGTCAACCATACCGGTGAGGTATGTGCCCAGGCGCTCTATCAAGGCCAGGGCTGTACTGCCAAGCTGCCCGAAGTGCGCAGCCAGATGGAGCATTCCGCCCAGGAAGAGATCGACCATCTGGCCTGGTGCGACGAGCGGCTGCAGGAACTCGACAGCCATCCCAGCGTGCTCAATCCGCTATTCTATGCGGCGTCGTTCGGCCTCGGCGCCGTGGCGGGTGCCATTGGCGATCGTGTCAGCCTGGGGTTCGTTGCCGCAACCGAGGAGCAGGTAGGCAAGCACCTGGAAGATCACCTGGTGCGCCTGCCGGTGGGCGACCATCGCTCCCGCGCCGTGCTGCGCCAGATGGCCATTGACGAGGCGCACCATGCTCAGCTGGCGCTGGAAGCCGGGGGGGCGCGCTTTCCGGCGCCGGTCAAGTTCGGCATGTCGCTGATGTCCAAGGTGATGACCAAGAGCGTCTACCGTCTCTGAGTCGCCACTATGGAAGATGAGAATCTATGCCGCGCTAGATGCACCGCTAGACCAAGAAGGCCCGCCTGAGCGGGCCTTCCGGCGTCGGGCGCTAGCGCCGTCGCCTTACTCTTCGACGATGCTGTAGGAGTGGGTGACTTCGACCCCCCCCTTGGCCAGCATGATCGAGGCGCTGCAGTACTTCTCGGCGGATAGCTCCACCGCCCGCTTGACCTGATTATCCTTGAGGTTGCGTCCGCTGACGGTGAAGTGCACGTGGATCTTGGTGAATACGGCCGGCACCTCGTCGGCGCGCTCGGCCTCGATGCTGGCAACGCAGTCGGTCACACCGGCGCGAGACTTCTCGAGAATCTCCAGCACATCGAAAGAGGTGCAGGCGCCCATACCCATCAGCAGCATCTCCATCGGGCGTGGGCCGGTATTGCGGCCGCCGTGGTCCGGTGGGCCATCGATGACCACGCTGTGGCCGCTTCCCGACTCGGCGACGAACTGACGGCCGTCGGTCCATTTGACGCTGGCTTTCATGTGCAGATTTCCTCGTCGATACTTTCGTGTTGAAGAGCTTACCACTGAGCGGCTATCGGCTCAGCCCCGCCGTTGCCGCAACTCCCGGTCCAGTTCGGCCAGTCGCTCGGGCGTACCGACATCGACCCAGTGCCCGCGATGGCGAGTGCCGCCAACTCGACCTTCGTGCATGGCTGCTCGCAGCAGCGGGGCCAGGGGAAATTCGCCGGGGTCATGCTCGGCTACCAGCGCCGGGTCGATCAGGCTGAGGCCGGCGAAGGTCAGGCGCGAAGCACCGGTGTCATGTACACGGCCTTGAGCGTCGAGGCGAAAGTCGCCCTCGGGGTGGTGGGCAGGGTTGTCGACCAGTACCAGATGGGCCAGATCGTCACCCAGCTCAGGCAGTGTCGCGGGATCGAGATCGCACCATATATCGCCATTGACCAGCAGAAAGGGGGTGTTACCCAGCAGCGGCAGTGCTTGGCGAATGCCGCCGCCGGTTTCCAGTGGGTGGGTCTCGCGGCTCCAGGCGATCTGAGTGCCATAGCAGCTGCCATCGCCTAGCGCGGCGACGATCTGGTCGGCGCGATAGCTGACGTTGATCACGACGTCGTGGATGCCGGCTGCCGCCAGACGCTCCAGGTGGTGAACGATCAAGGGCTTGCCCGCCACCGGCAGCAACGGCTTGGGGCAGCGGTCGGTCAAGGGCCGCATGCGTTTGCCCAGGCCGGCAGCCAGAATCATGGCCTTCATGACGCCTCCGGGCCAGAGGCCAAGGCCAGGCGTTGCATCAGGGCGGGGCGGAAAGTCTCCACCAGCCAACGCTGAAAATCGACATGCGCTGGCAAAGCGTCCAGGCTCTCCTCGAGATGGGCGAGGAAGTGCGGTAACCGCTCCAGATAGCCCGAGCGGCCGTCGCGTAGGGTCAAACGACAGAAAATGCCCAGCACTTTGAGCGCGCGCTGTGCCGCCATGGCCTGCACCTGGCGGTGGAAGGTTTCGCTGTCGATGGATCTGGGCAAGCGCCCGTCTTGCATGGCCCGCTGACGGAAAGCTTCGACCCAGGCGGTAAAGCGGCCTGCCGGGAAACGGCAGTAGCGGCCACGCAGCAGTGAAATAAGGTCGTAGCTGATGGGGCCGGCCACGGCGTCCTGGAAGTCGATCAGAAAGAGCCGTTCGTCATGCACCATCAGATTCATGGCATCGTAATCGCGATGCACCGTGACCACCGGCTGTGCCAGGGCAGAGTCGATCAGTGACTGGCGCAGCTCGTTCCAGCCGGGAGGCAGAGCGGTCTCGCCAAGCCACTGGGTGAGACACCATTCGGGGAATAGATCCAGTTCGCGGCCGAGCAGGGCAGCGTCGTAGATGGGGAGCGGATCGGGGCCGGCGCGGTTCTGCAGCGCATGGATCAGTTCCATGGCATGCTCGTGCCAGCGCAGGGTATCGGCATGGTCGATACTCTTGAATCGGAGCTGTAGCGGAGTGTCGCCCAAGTCGTCGAGCTCGAGGAAGCCCGCTTCCAGATCTACGGCATACAAAGCCGGAACAGGCAGGCCACCGGCTCGCCAGCGTCGGGCGATATCGACGAATGGACGGCTATCCTCCTGAGCGGGCGGAGCGTCCATCAGCATCCGTGAGCGGCCGTCGGGCAGCGTGAGGCGGAAATAGCGACGAAAGCTGGCATCTCCCGCGGCCAGACGCAGATTCAGCACGTCGACAGGCAGATGATGTTGCGCTGCTGCCCAGTGGCGCAGGGCGTCGAATCGCGGCGAGGTTTCGGCCGGGGTCATGCTGGCTCCTTGTCGTGCCGGACAGTGCCGGTTGACGCTCGTGAGGCGCCGCCGCATGCTGAGCGATCAGGCGCATACGACAGGCTGGGTGCGGTCTGTATAATACCGATTCTCTTCGCCAAGGACATCGAGGGACCATGGGCAAGCGATATGCAGGAACGGCACTGGCTGGCCTGATCACAACCGGTCTGACGCTTGGTGTGCCCCAAGTGGCGGCGCTGGAACCGATGGCCTCATGGCAGCTCGACTGGCACCCTTGGAGCGATGATCCACCCGCCGAGGCGCTTTGTCGCGGTGTCTATGTGATGCCCGCCTATCTCTTGCCCACCGGCGATCTGCCGGGGCAGGTGCGCAGCGAGTCCGATAGCGCTTACTACGGCGATGAGGGTGAAACCATCCTGGGTGGTGAAGTCATTCTGCGCCGTGGCGACAGCCAGCTCGAGTCGCCGCGGGTCAGCGTGCCGCCCGAGCGCGACCGGGCATTCGTCGAGGGACCGCTGGCGCTGCGTGATACCAACCTGCTGGTGCGCGGTGAATCCGGCGAAGTCTCCCTGATCAGCGACGCGGCAAGTATCGATAGCGCCCATTTCGTGGTGCACGACCAGCATCTGCGCGGCGATGCGCTGCAGCTGGAGCGGTTGGAGGATGGACGCTTCCGGCTCAACTCGGCGAACTTCACCACCTGTGACCCGGGCGACAACCTGTGGCAACTGGTGACCGGCGACCTGGTGCTCGATCGCGAAAGTGGCTTCGGTACGGCGCGTCACGCTCGCTTGGAGGTGAAGCAGGTGCCGGTCTTCTACTGGCCGTGGGTGCGCTTCCCTATCGATGACCGCCGCCATACCGGCTTCCTGTGGCCCGAGATAGGGCTCTCCGGGGGGGCGCTGGACTACGCTCAGCCATTCTACTGGAACATTGCGCCCAATCACGATGCCACCATCACGCCGCGCTGGATCAGCGACCGTGGGTTGCTGCTGGGCGGGGAGTACCGCTATCTGTTCCCCAGCGATGTCGGGCAGATCGAGGGTGCCTACCTCTCGAACGACGGTGGCGGGTCCGATGACCCAGGCACCCCCTCGCGGCGCTACGAGGGCGAGGATCGCTGGTATGTCGACTATCGCCACAGCGGGCGTTTCGATGCACGCACGCGCTACAACCTGCGCTACGGGGCGGCCAGTGACGGACGCTACTTCGACGACTATGGCAGCATTTTCGGCGATGACCCCACGAATATGCAGCGGTTGGCCCAGATCGACTATCGCGGGTCGCTCTGGCATCTCGACGCCAGAGCCCAGGGCTTCCAGCGCCTCGATGACCCGCTGCGCGATCGCGACAAGCCGTTCTATCGCCTGCCCAGCCTGACGGCCAATGCGCGCTGGTCGCAGCCGGGTGGCTTGTATCAGCAATGGCGCTCCAACCTCACCTACTTCTGGCGCGACGTCGATCGCAATCGCGTGCCGTTGCGTGAAGCCGCCACAGGTACCCGCTTGCACCTTTCGCCCGCTACCGGCTGGCGCTTCGACGAGAGCTGGGGGCATCTGGAGCCTCGTGTCGAGTGGCTCTTCACCGCCTACGACCTCGACTACGGCGAGCGCGAGACCGAGCGCGATACGACTCTGCAGCGCGCGGTGCCGGTGACCTCGATCGATGGCGGCCTGGTATTCGATCGCGAGCTGGAACTTGGCGGTCGAACGTATCGCCAGACCCTGGAGCCGCGAGTCAACTATGCCTACGTGCCGGCCCGCGACCAGCGTGATTTCCCCGACTTCGATGCCAATGAGCGGGCCTTCTCCTGGGGGCAGCTGTGGTCGCCCTATCGCTTCTCCGGCGCCGATCGTGTGGGAGACCTCAACCGTGTGTCGGTGGGTGTCGATTCACGCCTGCTGGAGGACGCCCGCGGCCGCGAGCGCCTGGCCTTCGGCATTGGCCAGGCGTTCTACTTGTCGGATCGGTACATCGATATCAACGGGGACCCCGATGCCTTGCCAAGGTCGCCGGAAGAGGGCGGCCGTTTCGAACCCTGGTACAACGCCACTCGCGATCGGTCGCCAGTGGTGGCGCGCCTGGACTGGCGAATGACCGAACGCTGGCGTAGCCGTTGGGAACTGCTGTACGACGACGCTCAGCAGCGTACCGAGCGTACCTCGCTGGACCTGAGCTATCGCAGTCCCGTCGGCCACGTATTGAACCTCGGCTATCGCTGGGAACTCCAAGGGTTCGATCCGTCGGTGCAGCCGGGGGACGACGAGTTTCGCGATTACGACCGCGAGGAGTACGATCTCTCGTTCGCCTGGAAGCTCTCGCCCCGGGTGGATCTGATCGGCCGTGCCGTTTACGACTATACCAACGAGCGCCTGCTCGACCAGCTGGCTGGCGTGCAGTGGAACGACTGCTGCTATGGCTTTCAGGTCGTCTGGCGTGAATGGATCGACGACAACGATAGCGCCAGCATCGCAAACGATACCACGGAGCGCGGGCTGTTCCTGCGCTTCGTATTCAAAGGTCTGGGCGGTGTTGGCGGTGATGCCGGCGACTATTTCGAACGGGCCATTCCGGGCTATCGAGCCACTGCCTTCTAAATTGTGCGAGACGCCCTACACGTGAGCCAAATGAGAGGAAAGAGAGACATGCGGATTTCACCGTTCGCCACCCTGGGTGCCCTGGGATTGGCCCTGTGCCTTGGCGCCGTGCCGCTGACGGCCGTGGCCCAGGACCAGGACTTCCAGCCGGTACAGCGACAGTCCTTGGATCGCATCGTGGCCGTGGTGAACCAGCAGGCCATCATGCACAGCCAGCTCGAAGAGCGAATGGAGCAGGCGCGTAGCCAGCTGGCGTCGCAAGGGCAGGGGCTGCCGCCCGACGCGATGCTGCGCGAGCACGTTCTCGAGCAGGTCATTCTCGAGGAGATCCAGCTGCAGATGGCGGCAAATGCCGGACTCAGCGTCGACGATACCGCTCTCAATCGCCAAATGCGGGAGATTGCCGAGAGCAACAACATGACTCTCGACCAGTTTGCCGACGCTCTGGAGGCCGACGGTCTGACCATGGCGGCCGTGCGCGAGGAGATTCGTCGCGAGATGCTGCTGCGTGAGCTGCATCAGCGTCAGATCGGTGGGCGGGTCAATGTCAGCCCCCGCGAAGTCGAGCGCTTCATCGAGCAGCAGGGCGGCAACGTGAACCAGGAACAGGCTCGCCAGATGGTCTTCCAGCGCAAGGCCAACGAGGCCCTGGATGCCTGGCTGCAGGAGATTCGTGCCGAGGCGTTCGTCGACAACCGGCTCGCCAGCGGCCGCTGAAACGATGTCGCAACACCTGCCCGTGCTGGCCGTGACCAGCGGAGAGCCTGCCGGTATCGGCCCCGATTTGTGCCTGCAGCTGGCCTTGCATCACCCCTTGCCCGCACGGCTAGTGGTGGTGGGGGACCCGGCACTGCTGGCCGAGCGGGCCGCGCTGCTCGGCTTGGACATCAGGCTTGCTGAGTTGCAGCAGGGCGAGCCGGTGCCTGAGGCAACGCCCGGCGTACTGTCGGTGTGGCCGGTATCTCTACGCGAGCCCTGCCACCCGGGACGGCCTGCCGTGGCCAATGCTGCCTATGTGCTGGAGACCCTCGATGTGGCGGTAGCCGCCTGTCTCGATGGGCAGGCCGACGGTATGGTCACCGCACCGCTGCACAAAGGGGTGATCATCGATGCCGGCCATGCGGGGTTTCGTGGCCATACCGAGTACCTGCGAGACGCCTGCGGCGTGGATGAGGTGGTCATGATGCTGGCCACCGACAGCGCTCTGCACGGCGAGCGACCCGGCTGGCAGGGCAGCACCGCGCTGCGAGTGGCCCTGGCCACCACCCACTTGCCCCTGCGCGAGGTGGCCGATGCCATCAGCGAGGCGGGTCTGGCGCGTATCCTGCGTATCCTGCAGGCGGACCTGACACGCTGGTTCGGTATCGCCGTGCCACGCATTGCCGTTTGCGGCCTCAATCCCCATGCCGGTGAAGGCGGGCATCTGGGCCGCGAGGAGATCGAGGTGATCGAACCCTGTCTCGAGCGCTTGCGCGGCGAAGGAATGATGCTCGAGGGCCCGCTGCCCGCCGACACGCTGTTCACGCCGCGACACCTGGCCGGCGTCGATGCCGTGCTGGCGATGTATCATGATCAGGGGTTGCCGGTGCTCAAGTATGCCGGCTTCGGCCGAGCAGCCAATATCACTCTGGGCCTGCCCATCGTGCGTACCTCGGTGGACCACGGTACGGCCTTGGATCTGGCCGGGCATGGCCTGGCCGATCCGGGTAGCCTGCAAGTCGCCGTGGCACTGGCTGCACAGATGGCCTGTCGTGGCGCGGTAGCCCCTAATTGACAGCAATATACAAGGACATATCCATGGCATCGCGCCCGCCGGTCCATCGCGCTCGCAAGCGCTTCGGCCAGAATTTTCTGCGTGACCCCGGCATCATCTCGCGAATCGTGCGTTCGATTGCCCCGCGCCCCGGCGACCGCCTGGTGGAGATAGGCCCCGGCCAGGGTGCGTTGACCGAGCCGCTGCTCGACGCCGCCGGCGGTCGCCTCGAAGTGATCGAACTGGACCGTGACCTGATTCCAGGGTTGCGCGTGCAGTTCTTCAACCACCCCGATTTCGTCATACACGAGGGCGATGCGCTCAAGTTCGATTTTCGCGCCCTGCGTGGCGACGGCGAGCCGCTCCGCGTGGTGGGCAACTTGCCTTACAACATCTCGACGCCGCTGATCGCCCATCTTCTGGAAGCGGGCGATGTCATCGCCGACATGCACTTCATGCTGCAGAAGGAGGTCGTCGATCGTCTGGCCGCCGAGCCTGGCGGGGCCGACTGGGGACGCCTTTCGGTGATGGCGCAGTATCGCTGTCGCGTCGACGATCTGTTCACGGTGCCACCCGAAGCCTTCGTGCCGCGGCCGAAGGTCGATTCCGCCATCGTTCGACTGACGCCTTACGCCGAACTGCCGTGGCCTGCGCAGGACGAGGCGCTGCTGTTCTCCGTGGTACGTCAGGCCTTCTCCCAACGGCGCAAGACCCTGCGCAACAATCTCAAGGGACTGGTCGACGACGATGCGTTCTCGGCTCTGGGTATCGATGCCGCACGCCGACCCCAGACGCTGAACGTGGAAGAGTTCGTGCGCATTGCCAACCACCTGGTCGCATCGGAGGCGACGATATGAACCAGATTTCGGACGTGCCGCTGGAGCGGGAAGTGCTGGTCGACGTTGAGCCCGACTTCCGCGCCGACGAGTCCTCGCATGACGATTCGCGCTATGTATTCAGCTACACGGTGACGATCCACAACCACTCGAAGCGCAACATCCAACTGCTGGCTCGACACTGGCGTATCACTCAGGGGAGTGGCAAGGTGCAGGACGTGCGCGGCAAGGGCGTGGTTGGTCAGCAGCCCATGATCGGCCCGGGGCAGACCTTCCGTTATACCAGCCGAGCCATCCTCGATGGACCGGTAGGCGTGATGGAAGGCGCCTACACCTGTGTCGATACCGCCAGTCAGCGCCCCTTCGAGGTGGCCATTGCGCCCTTCCGCCTGGCCGGGCCCAACCAGGTACATTGAGTTCGAGTCGTAGCTGAGAGCCGGGCTTGCTGCGCCCCCATTCACCGTGTCACAAGGGAAGGTGCCATGACCGTATATGCCATCGGAGACCTGCAAGGTTGTCATGGCGAGTTCGTCGAACTGCTGGAGCGGATCGACTTCGATGCCAAACGTGACCGCCTGTGGCTGGCGGGCGATCTGGTCAACCGAGGTCCCGATTCGCTAGCCTGTCTGCGCGAGGTACGGGCGCTTGGCGATGCTGCGCTCACCGTGCTCGGCAATCACGACTTGCACCTGCTGGCGGTGGCACGCGGCGGTGGCCGGCTCAACCGCAAGGACACCCTCGAAGCCATTCTCGATGCCCCTGACCGCGAGGCGCTGCTCGACTGGCTGCAAACCCGGCCGCTGCTGGTTCGCCAGGCCTTCGAGGGCTTCGGTGACACCGTGATGACCCACGCCGGGCTACTGCCACAATGGTCGGTCAGCGAGGCCGCACGGCTCGCCGACGAAGTGGAGAAGCGGCTTGGCGGTGAGCGCAGCGGCGCCTTTCTCGGGCAGATGTATGGCAATGAGCCTGCTTGCTGGCATCCCGCCCTCGAGGGTATCGATCGTCTGCGGGCCATCGTCAACGTGCTGACGCGGATGCGCTTCATCGATGCCGACGGCTGCCTCGATTTCCACGCCAAGGAGGGGCTCGACAGCGCCCCGGCGGGCTTCGCCCCTTGGTTCCGCTACTCGCGGCGCGACGATGTGCGTTTGGTGTTCGGCCACTGGGCCGCGCTTGAAGGCCATGTCGAAGGGGCTCGGGTGCGTGCCGAGGCGCTGGACACCGGCTGTGTCTGGGGCGGCAGTCTTACCGCGATGAATCTGACCACCGGCAAGCGAATCGCCGTGGCCAGTCACCGGCACTCCCGCTGAGTTCCGTTACTTTCTGATCGGTCCTGCGAAGGAGCCCTCATGTACAAACATCTGACCCTCGATGCACTGACGGCCTGGCTCGACGACGATTCGCCGCTGACCTTGGTCGATATCCGCGACCCGACGAGCTTTGCCGCCGGGCGCATTCCCGGCAGCCGACACCTCGACAACGACAGCGTATCGGCACTGCTCGAGACGACTCCGCGCGAACGGCCGCTGGTGGTAGTCTGCTATCACGGCCATTCGAGCCAACAGGCCGCCGCCTGGCTGGCAGGGCAGGGGTATGCCGAGGTTTACAGTCTGGATGGCGGTTTCAGTGAATGGGAGTACCGCCTGCCCGAACGCGTGGAGCGCACCGGCTCATGAGTGGAAGGCGCGAGCGCTGTCTTGCGGGGCTCAAGGTTTACCGCGTGGGCGGTGCGGTGCGCGATGCCCGCCTGGGCTGGCCCACCACCGATACCGACTGGGTCGTGGTGGGTACGACGCCCGAGGAGATGCGTCGCCGCGGCTTTCGCCCGGTGGGGCGCGACTTCCCGGTATTTCTGCATCCCGAGACCCACGAGGAGTACGCTCTGGCGCGCACCGAGCGCAAGTCCGGTCATGGCTATACCGGCTTCGAGGTGCATGCCAGTCCCGATGTGACGCTCGAGGAGGATCTAGCCCGCCGCGACCTCACCATCAATGCCATGGCCGAGACGCCGGAGGGTGAATTGGTGGATCCCTATGGGGGGCTGGCGGACCTGCAGGCGCGTGTACTGCGTCATGTCTCGCCGGCCTTCGTCGAGGACCCCCTGCGCGTGCTGCGTACCGCGCGCTTCCTGGCCCGCTATGCCGGGCTCGGCTTCGATATTGCCAAGGAGACCTGGGCGTTGATGCGTGAGCTGGTCGCCAGCGGCGAGCTTGAGCATCTGGTGGCAGAGCGTGTCTGGACCGAGACCGAAAAAGCCTTGGGCGAGACGGACCCTGCCGTCTATTTTCGCACCCTGAAAGAGTGCGCTGGGTTGGCGGCACTGATGCCTGAGCTGGACGAAGAGGGTGCCGCATTCGATGAGGCGCTGGCGCGCCTGCCGCGCCTGCCTGACGGTCTGCCCGAGGAAGAGCGCCCCCGCTGGCGCTGGGCGCGGCTGGTGGAGCATCTCGATGCGGCTCGGCAGCAAGCGCTGGGCGAGCGTCTACGTCTGCCGCGCAGCTACCGTGACCTGGGCCGCCAGGCGGCGCTTACCCGGGAGATGAAACTGTGCGATACGCCGAACGCCGCGAGGGTACACGATTGGCTGGACGCTATCGACGCCTGGCGTCGCCGTGAGCGAGTGGCGCCGCTGATCGCTCTGCTGGCGCTCGACGCCCCGGACCTGGCCGAGCAACTGGAGCGTGCCTGGCGTGCGGTGTCTCGGCTCGAGGCGAGGGAGCTGGTGGCAGAAGGCTTTCAGGGGGGGGCGCTGGGTGAAGAACTGGCCCGGCGTCGCCGGGCCATTCTGCAGCAGGAACTCAGTCTCTAGCCGGTTCAGCCGTCGGCGTTGATCCGCGCAACGATCTCGCGCAGCGTCGCCTCTGCCTTGTCGTTGTCGATCTGGCAGGTGCCGGCATTGAAGTGGCCGCCGCCGCCGTACTCCAGGCAAAGCTCGCCGACATTGGTCTTGCTGCTCCGGTCGAGGATCGACTTGCCGATGGCAAAGACGGTGTTTTGCTGCTTCAGCCCCCACATCACATGAATGGAGATGTTGCACTGGGGGTAAAGGGCGTAGATCACGAAGCGGTTGGTGGCGTAGATGGTCTCTTCGTTGCGCAGGTCGAGCACCACCAGATTGGCGTGAACGGTGGCGCAGCGTTGAATCTGTGCTCGCGCCTGTTCGCTGTGCTCCTGGTAGAGCTCGATACGTTCGCGAACATCCGGCAGGGCGACGATTTCTTCGATCGAGTGTTCGCGACAGTAGTCGATCAGCTTCATCATCAGCTGGTAGTTGGAAATACGGAAGTCGCGGAAGCGCCCCAGGCCGGTGCGCGCGTCCATGATGAAGTTGAGCAGCACCCAGCCCTGGGGGGCGAGCACTTCCTCGCGGTTGAACTGGGCCGAATCGCCCTTGTCCACCGCCTCCATCATGTCATCCCAGCGGGCGGGAAACGCCTCGTGGCCGCCGTAGTGCCGCCACACCACTCTTGCTGCAGAGGGGGCGTCGGCATCGATGATGTGGTTGTCGGCCTGCTCGGTGTTGCGCAGCGTCTCGCTCAGGTGGTGATCGAAGGCCAGGTGACAGCCGGGCACGTAGGGCAGGTTGGTGGTGATGTCGCGCTCGTCGATGTCGACCTTGCCGTCCTGCATGTCCTTGGGATGAACGAAGAGAATGTCGTCGATCAGGTCGAGATGCTTGAGCAGGGCCCCGCAAACCAGGCCATCGAAATCACTGCGCGTGACCAGGCGAAACTTGGCGGACATTGCCGACTCCTTCTTCTATTGCATGGCGCGTTCGCGAGAATGCGTGCTTGCGTCGAGTCTACCGTAGGCCTAAGAATTCCTATCCAACGCTACGGGCCACAGGCGTTGATCGGGGGCCTTGAATTCGGACCAAAGCTCGGCGTAGGTTCGCCCGTCCACCGGGTGGCGAGTGTCGGGCAGCAGCTCGGCGAGCGGAAGCAGCACGAAGGCGTGATGCAGTATCTCCTCCCGGGGCAGCATCACGCCGTCATGCTCGCCGACCAGGTCGTCCACCGTCAGCAAGTCGATGTCGAGCGTACGTGGGCTGAACTTGGGCGTGCCAGGGCGTCTGCCGTGTTCGTTCTCGATGCGCTTGCACCAGGCCTGAAGTTCGCCCACGGGCCAATCGCTTTCGAACACGGCCACCAGATTGAAGAAGTTGCGTCCATCCTCGAAGCCGACCGGCTCGCTCTCATAGACGCGCGACACCAGCAGGTTGTCGAAGGTATCGGCAAGCGCCTCGAGGCAGGCCTGCACGTGACGCTCGCGGTCGATGTTGCTGCCAATGCTGACGCTGATCCGGGGCATCAACGGTCCTCCGGACGATGGCCGCGTTCGATGCGTACGCCCACTGCTGCCGCTGCGGGTACGGCGCCAGGCTTGCGCAACGTCAAACGTAGCCAGGGAATCGCAAATTCCTCCATCAGCAGCTGGGAAAGGCGCTCGGCAAAGGTCTCCACCAAGGCAAAGTCGCTGGCCTCGGCAAAGTGGGCGATACGCTGGCTGATGGCCGCGTAGTCAAGCGTTCTGGTCAGGTCGTCCGTGGCCGCTGACGGGCGAATGTCGGTCGCAAGCTCCAGGTCGAGCACCAGCCGCTGGCGTATGGTGCGCTCCCAGTCATATACCCCGATAACCGTCTCGATCTCGAGCGACTCGATCAACACGCAATCCATGCACAGCTCTCCATCAGGTCGAAAGAGGCCCGATTGTACGTGAGCGTCGGGGCAGAGGGACAGGTTTGCGCGCTGTCACTGGAACGCCGTGACTGGCAGAATTCGGATAAGGTTCTCCAACGTCATCTACGGGGGCGAATTTGGGCGAAGGGCTATGGTGGCTATTGGGGCTGGCAGCGCTGGGTTATCTCAGCGGCTCCTGGCTGGGTGCGCTGTGGGTCTGTCGTCTGGCAGGCGTCGCCGACCCGCGCCGGGTGGGCTCCGGCAATCCCGGTTTCTCCAACGTGCTACGCGTGCATGGCCGCCGGCTGGCCCTGGCGACCCTGCTGCTCGATGCCTTCAAGGGCATGCCGGTACTTTGGCTCGGTATGGCGGCAGGGCTCGAACCCTGGGCTCAGGGTGTGGTGGGGCTGGCGGTCCTGTTGGGCCACAGCTATCCGCCCTGGCACCGCTTTCGCGGCGGCAAGGCGGTGGCCAGTGCCTTTGGCGTGCTGCTGGTTCTGACGCCATGGGTAGCGCTGTGCTGTGCTGCGCTATGGGGTCTGCTTGCCTGGCGGGTGCGCACCGCGGCCGTGGCGTCCCTGGCCAGTGCCGGTATCGCTCCCCTGGCCAGCCTGTGGCTGGCCCCGGACTATGTGCTGGTGGTAATGGCCTTCACCGGGCTGGTGCTGCTGCGTCACTTGCTCAATATTCGTCGCCTCAAGATGGGCGGCGAGCACTCCTTGTAAGCCCTCATGGCCCGACTGACATCTCTCCGATCGGGGGCTTCAATGTTTCCATGGGCCAGCGTGGCACGGCTTTCATGATGCCGATTTCGTCTCGCTCGCCGGCCTCGAGTCGATGGGCGCCGGCCAGTGCGATCATGGCGCCATTGTCGGTACAGAATTTGCCGCGGGGATAGTAGACCTGTGCGTTGCGCTTCTCGGCCTCGCGCTCGAGGCGCTCGCGCAGGCGCAAATTGGCACTGACGCCCCCTGCCATCACCAGGCGCTTTAGACCGGTGTCGTCCAGCGCCCGACGGCACTTGATCACCAGGGTATCGACCACGGCTTCTTCGAATGCCCTGGCCACATCGGCGCGAGCCTGCTCGTCGAGTTCCCCGTCCCGCTCCAGCTGCCGCAGGGTGGTCAGGGTGTGCGTCTTGAGCCCGGAGAAGCTGAAGTCGAGGCCTGGCCGGTCGGTCATGGGGCGGGGAAAGCGGAAGCGCTGCGGATCTCCCGCTTCCGCCAGCCGGGCGACCTGGGGGCCGCCGGGATAAGCCAGCCCCAGCATCTTGGCGGTCTTGTCGAAGGCCTCGCCGGCGGCATCGTCCACCGATTCGCCGAGCAGGCGGTACTGCCCCTGGCCACCGACCTCTACCAGCTGTGTGTGGCCGCCGGAGACCAGCAGTGCGACGAAGGGAAAATCGGGGGGCGATGCCTCGAGCATGGGTGCCATCAAGTGGCCCTCCATGTGGTGTACCCCCAGTACCGGGATCCCCAGAGCACGGGCCATGCCGTGGGCGGTGCTGGCACCCACCATCAGTGCCCCCACCAGCCCCGGGCCTGCAGTATAGGCAATGGCGTCCAGCTGCTGGCGGGTCATGCCGGCCTCGTCGAGCACCTGCTGTATCAATGGCAGCAAGCGTCGGGTATGGTCGCGGGAAGCCAGCTCCGGTACCACTCCGCCATATTCGGCATGCATGGCGACCTGGCTGTAGAGCGCGTCGGCAAGCAGGCCGCGGTCGGTGTCGTAGATCGCGACGCCGGTCTCGTCGCAGGAGGTCTCGATGCCAAGGACTCGCATGATGCAGGCTCATGATGGGTAAGAGCCGCCATTCTAACAAATCGAGGCGCTGCCATCCCGTTTCCGAGCACCAGGAATTTGCAAACCTCGCTAGCGGCGACTAAACTATCGTGCGCTGTACAATTGGGTCGTGCACCCGGCTAGCCGTCATTTGGCTGTGCAAGCCTGGGTGTGCGTTCGAACCGAACTCAAGAATTCAAGGTAGGTGAGTGCTTAATGCCTTCTGTCAAAGTACGTGATAACGAGCCGTTTGACGTCGCGCTGCGCCGTTTCAAGCGTTCCTGTGAAAAAGCCGGCATCCTTTCCGAAGTGCGTCGTCGCGAGCACTACGAGAAGCCGACTGCAGAGCGCAAGCGCAAGGCTGCTGCCGCGGTGAAGCGTCACGCCAAGAAGCTCCAGCGTGAGCGCAAGCGTTTCGAACGGCTCTATTGATCCGTACTAAGGGAGTGGCGGTGCGATGTGCATCGGTGCTCCTGGAAGGATGACCAAGCGGCTGCCGTCAGGTGGCCGCTTGTCTTTCAAGACCGTGCGACGACACCTCTTCATCTGACCGCCGGGAGGTGGCAAGACCTATATGGCCGGCCAGATTCCTCAGCGCTTCATCGATGACCTGCTGGCACGTGTCGACGTGGTCGAAGTGGTGGGTGAGCGGGTTCAGCTCAAGAAGGCTGGGCGCAATTATTCCGGCCTATGCCCATTTCATCAGGAAAAGACACCGTCGTTTACCGTCAGCGCCGACCAGCAGTTCTACCACAGCTTCGGCTGCGGTGCCCATGGCAGTGCCCTGCGTTTCCTGATGGAGTACGACAATCTGCGCTTTCCCGAGGCGGTTGAACAGCTGGCGGCAAGGCTGGGGCTCGAAGTGCCGCGGGAAGGGGCCGACGACCCCCGTGCCCAGGCCCGCGAGCGCAAGCGTCAGGAAGGGGTCAATCTGCTCGAGCTCTCGTCCAGCTTCTATCGCGAACGGCTGAAGATGCAGGAAGGGGGCCAGGCGCGTGAGTATCTGAGCCGACGCGGCCTCTCGGAGGAGGTACAGCGGGACTTTGCCATCGGCTATGCGCCGGATGACTGGGAAGCCCTCAAGCACCATCTGAGTGTCCGCGGCGTGCCCGAGTCTGTGCAGGTGGAGTATGGCCTGCTGGTGCAGCGCGAGGAGAGCGGTCGCACCTATGATCGCTTCCGCGATCGGGTCATGTTCCCGATTCGTGACGTTCGCGGCCGCACCATTGCCTTCGGTGGCCGGGTGCTCGGCGATGCCAAGCCCAAGTACCTGAATTCCCCCGAGACCCCGGTCTTTCACAAGGGGCGGGAGCTGTACGGTCTGTTCGAGGCCAGGCAAGCCAATTCACGGTTGGAGCGGTTGGTCATCGTCGAAGGCTACATGGATGTGGTGGCGCTGGCCCAGTTCGGCATTCGCAACGCGGTGGCGACCCTGGGCACCTCGACCAGTGAGGAGCATCTGGCCCGGCTGTTTCGCATGGTTGACGAAGTGGTGTTCTGCTTCGATGGTGACAAGGCGGGCCGTCAGGCGGCCAGCAGGGCGCTGGAGACGGTGCTGCCGCAGATGATCGATGGGCGGACCGCGCGCTTTCTGTTTCTGCCGGAGGGGGAAGATCCCGATACGCTGGTGCGCCGCGAAGGGGCGGAAGCCTTCGAGGATCGCATCACCTGCGCCAGCCCGCTGTCGGAGTTTCTGTTCGACCAGGCGGCCCGAGGGCGAGATCTGACGCGGGTCGAAGAGCGTGAGCGCTTTGCCAGCCAGGTCCTCAAGGCGGTGGCACGGCTGCCGCAAGGGATGCTGCAGACGGTATTGCTGGCGGAGCTCGCGCGGCGTACCGGCGTCGACCAGTCGCGCTTCGAAGCGCTCATGGCTGCCGGCGAGACGACTACGCCGTCTCCGGCCGAGCCGGAATCGGCTGCCGTTGCGGCCGGCGAAAGAAGTGCTGCACGCGAATTGCCTCAGGCCGATCGAGCGTCACTGGGGGTGATGGCGCGCGTGTTGCAGCTATTGGTGCATGAGCCGGCGCTGGTCGAGCGGTTACCTGCCGAGCAGGAGTGGTGCCCGGAGGGAGAGGGCGACGCCATGCTCTGTGGCGAGCTGGTACGACTGCTGCGAGCCGGGCGCTACCGCAGTCCTCGGGTAGTGCTGGCGCACTTTCAAGGCAGCGCTCAGGGAGAGCGCTTGGCGGTGCTGGCGAGGCGCGAGATGTTGATCCCGCGTGAGGCGCGAGGCAAGGAGCTGGATGGGCTGATCGACTACCTCCGGCGCCATCGCCAGCGTAAGTCGCCGCAGGAAGAGTTCGAGGCGTTGCTGGCCAAGGAGCGGGGCGGTGAGCGCCTGTCGCTCGAGGCGAGGCAGCGGCTGCAGGAGTTGCTATTGGAGCTGAAGCGTTAGCCGGCGGGTTGATTTTCGGTGCGACACCCCCACATTGAGGGGCAGGTCGGGCGCTTGCAGCATAACCGTTTAAACTAACACACCTGAGTGTATGAGCAAATGGGCCGTACTAGCGGGTTCATGCTGATTTCCGCTATACTTTTGGGCTTCATGAGTTTTCTCCACCCAGCGCTTCAGGTGCTTCATTCTTCTTCGTCGAGATAGGGTTTCTATGGCCGGAAATGCGCAGCAGCAGTCACGTCTGAAGGAGTTGATCGCGCGTGGCAAGGAGCAGGGCTACCTGACCTATGCCGAGGTCAACGACCACCTTCCCGAGGACATCGCCGATCCCGATCAGGTGGAAGACATCATCGGCATGATCAACGACATGGGTATCAGCGTCGTCGAGGAAGCTCCCGACGAAGACACCCTGATGATGTCCGATCACTCCGCCGACGAGTCTGCCGCCGAAGAGGCCGTGGCTGCTTTGGCGGCGGTGGAGAGCGACGTGGGTCGCACCACCGACCCGGTGCGTATGTACATGCGCGAAATGGGCACCGTGGAGCTCCTCACCCGCGAGGGTGAGATCGAGATTGCCAAGCGCATCGAGGAAGGCACGCGTGAAGTGATGTCGGCCCTGGCGTGGCTGCCCGGCGCGGTGGAGTCGATCCTCGACGCGTACGATGCCACTCAGGACGAAGAAGCGCCTGGGCGCCTGTCCGATCTTTTTTCGGGCTTCATCGATCCTGATGAAGGCATTCCGGGCGTGGCCGAGGCCGAAGTCCCCGAGGCCGAGCTGAGTGCCGACGGCGATGACGCCGATGCCGATGGCGACGATGAGGACGATGACGACACCGAGGCCGAGGAGGAGACCACCGGTGGGCCCGATCCCGAAGAGGCCAAGGCGCGCTTCGAGCAGATTCGCGAGCAGAACGAGCTGGTGCGCGAGGCGTTGGCCAAGTATGGGCGCGGCAGTACGGAAGCGCGGGTCGAGATGGAGCGTCTGGCCGAGCTGTTCTCCCCGATAAAGCTGGTGCCCAAGCACTTCGAACGTCTTGTCGGCCAGGTACGTATCAGCGTAGAGCAGGTGCGCACCCAGGAAAAAGCGGTGATGCAGCTGTTCGTCAAGCTCGCCAAGGTGCCGCGCAAGAGCTTCATCAAGGCATTCCCGGGCAACGAGTCGCGCCAGGAGTGGATCGATGAGTTCATGGCGAACAATGCCAAGTTTGCCGACCGCCTCGAGCCCCTGCGCGGCGATATTCAGCGCGCGCAGCGTCGTATCGCCTTCGAGGAAGATATGGTTCAGCTGCCCGTGCCGGAGCTGAAGGAGATCAATCGCCGCCTCTCCATCGGCGAGGCCAAGGCGCGCCGGGCCAAGAAGGAGATGGTCGAGGCCAACCTGCGTCTGGTGATCTCGATCGCCAAGAAGTACACCAACCGCGGCCTGCAGTTCCTGGATTTGATCCAGGAGGGCAACATCGGCTTGATGAAGGCTGTCGACAAGTTCGAATATCGCCGTGGCTACAAGTTCTCGACCTATGCCACCTGGTGGATTCGTCAGGCGATCACCCGCTCGATCGCCGACCAGGCGCGTACCATCCGTATCCCGGTGCACATGATCGAGACCATCAACAAGCTCAACCGCGTGTCGCGGCAGATGCTGCAGGAGATGGGTCGCGAGCCCACGCCCGAGGAGCTTGGCGAACGCCTCGAGATGCCCGAGGACAAGGTGCGCAAGGTGCTCAAGATCGCCAAGGAGCCGATCTCCATGGAGACGCCCATCGGTGACGATGACGACTCGCACCTGGGCGACTTCATCGAGGACAGCACCATGCAGCTGCCGGTCGATCTGGCTACCGGCGAGGGGCTGATCGAGGCTACTCGCAACGTGCTTGGCGGCCTTACCGCCCGCGAAGCCAAGGTGCTGCGCATGCGCTTCGGTATCGACATGAACACCGATCACACCCTCGAAGAGGTCGGCAAGCAGTTCGACGTGACCCGTGAGCGGATTCGTCAGATCGAGGCCAAGGCGCTTCGCAAGCTGCGCCACCCGAGCCGCTCGGAGCCGTTGCGCTCGTTCCTCGACGAGTGAGCCTGGAACGCGCCTGATCGGTTCATGAACCGTCCATGCAAGAAGCCCGCAGTCGACGCTGCGGGCTTCTTGCGTTAGAGCTCCTGGTGGCGCCCCGCCGCCAGCGGCGGGGCGCTGCGGTCACAGCTCATAATGAGTCGCAGAGCCAGGCCCCACCGGCAGGCCGAGAAGGAAGACCCAGACGAAGAACAGCAGGCTCCAGCCTATCAGCATGAACAGGGTGTAGGGCAGCATCAACGCCACCAGGGTGCCGATGCCCAGGTCCTTCCGATAGCGGGCCGCCACCGCCATGATCAAGCCGAAGTAGCTCATCATCGGCGTGATCAGGTTGGTTACCGAATCGCCAATTCGGTAGGCGGCCTGAATCACCTCCGGTGCGTAGCCCATCAGCATCAGCATCGGCACGAAAATCGGCGCGGTGACCGCCCACTGGGCCGAGGCGCTGCCAAGCGACAGATTGACGAAGGCGCACATCAGAATGAACAGGGCGAAGAGCAGCGGGCCGCGTAGCCCCAGCGTCTGCAGCAGGTCGGCGCCGGCCACGGCGATGACCGTGCCGAAGTTGCTCCAGTTGAACAGCGCCACGAACTGCGCCGCAAAAAACACCAGTACGATATAGAGACCGAGGCTGCCCATGCTGCGCGCCATGGCGTCGACGATGTCGCGATCGCCCCGCATGGTGCCGGCAAGCCTGCCATAAACGAAGCCGAGCACGGTAAAGGAGATGGCCACGATGGCCACGATGCCGCTGAGGAAGGGCGAACCGCCGATGGCGCCGGTTTCCTGATGACGAAGAATGCCGCCGGCGGGAACCACCATGACCGCCAAAAGCGCCACGATTGCCAGCAAGGCGAGTCCCGCTCCCTTGAGTGCGCGTTTCTCCGCGGGCGAGAGGCCTTCCATATGCTGATCGTCGATATCGTCCACGGCATAGGCAGCATCGAACTTGCCGAGCTTGGGCTCGACGATGCGCTCGGTCACCAGGCCACCGATGAGCGTGACGATGAAGGTGCTGACGATCATGAAGAACCAGTTGGCCTCGGCGCCCACGCTATAGCTCGGATCGAGCAGGCGTGCAGCCTCCTGGGTGATGCCGGAAAGCAGCGGGTCGACGGTGCCGATCAGCAGGTTGGCACTGTAGCCGCCGGAGACGCCGCAGAAGGCGGCGGCAAGGCCGGCCAGAGGATGGCGCCCCAGCGAGTGGAAGATCATTGCCGCCAGGGGTATCAGAACGACGTAGCCGAGCTCGGCGGCCATGTTGGACATGATGCCGGCGAATACGACTGCGTAGGTGACGATACGTGGCGAGCGGTCCAGCACCAGGGCGCGCATGCTGGCAGAAAGCAGCCCCGAATGCTCGGCGACGCCAACACCGAGCATGGCGACCAATACCGTGCCGAGCGGAGCGAAGCCGGTGAAATTGGTGACCATCTCGGTGAGCAGCCGGCGCAGCCCCTCGGCATTGAGCAGTGAGTTCACCGCAATGAACTCACCTTCGTTGGCCGGGCGCGGGTCAGCGACTGACACCCCCAGGGCGCCGGCGATACCGCTGGCCACGACCACAATGACGCAGAGCAAGGCGAAAAGCGTAACGGGGTGAGGCAGCAAGTTGCCCAGCCACTCCACGCTATCGAGAAAGCGTTGGAAAGCGCCTCGTTTCAGGCGCTCGCGGCGATCAAGAGTCGACATTAGAAAATACTCGTTTAGTGCGCTTCGATTAGTTGAATTTGTTGCCTGTATGGCATGGCGCGTGACATTACTCTGATAGAGGGCCATCTGCAAACCTCTGCGGCGAGGTCAGAGGGGGAGGTGTGTTGGCTTGGGCGGGACAGCGATAGGAAGGTGTAGGCGGTTGACGCTTCAGGTTTGGGTGGTCGCGACGTGGCGCTGGGCTTCTTCGACGATCCAGTCGTGGACCGCCGCCACCCGGCGGTCGTCCAGTGCGCCGCTGGTATGCACGATGCCGTAGCGCTTGCCGGTTGCTATACGCGCCGGGAAGGGGGCGATCAGTGCGCCGGTCTTGAGTTCGTCGGCCAGCAGAGCCTGTCGGGCGATGGCCACGCCCATGCCTGCTACGGCGGCTTCCAGGGCCAGCCGGTGGCGATTGAAGGTATAGCCGCGACGCACATTGAGCGGTGTTGCCGCCGTGGCTTGCAGGTAGTGTTCCCACTCGGCGTAAGGATGGCTGCCGCGCCAGGCGGTGATATCGTGCAGCAGCGGATACCAGGCCAGCTCCTCGGGGGTGGAGAGCGCCGGGCGGCGGCGCAACAAGCCGGGAGCGCAGACCGGAAAGATCACTTCTTCCATCAGCGGGGTGATCGCCAGTCCGGGGTAGTGACCATCGTTGAGGTCGATGGCCAGGTCGAACTCCCCTTCGCGCAGTGACAGGCTGCTGTCCTCGGCGATGACCTGCAACTCGATATCGGGAAAGCGGGCCTGGAGCCGAGGCAGGCGCGGCATCAGCCACTTGCTGAGAAAGGCCGGTACGCTGCGCAGGCGGATCACACCGCTCATCACGCCGCTGCGCAGGCGTTTCACCTCGAGCCCTACCGATTGGTAGGCTTCGTCTACCACGGCGGCCAGCCGCTTGCCTTCCTCGGTGAGCTCCAGCCGGCGCGGCAGTCGTCGAAAAAGCTTGAAACCGAGGCGCTCCTCGAGCTGTTTGATCTGCTGGCTCACCGCCCCGGTGGTGACGTGCAGCTCTTCTGCCGCCCGGGTGAACGAGAGGTGGCGAGCACTGACGGCGAAGACTTTCAGCCAGGCGTGGGTTTGGGCGTGCAGCAGGCGGCTCATGGTTTAGTTTTTCTATAACCCAGGAAAGTTATTCTCGATTGCGTGTCAGCTGGTTCGGGATCAACATAAAAGCATAATTGCCCTGAGGCAAACATGTTTTAGTCAGGCTGATCCATGCGTCTGGCTTTCAACGAGGTGAACCATGGCCATCAGCGTCTTCGACCTGTTCAAGATCGGTATCGGACCTTCCAGCTCCCACACCGTGGGACCGATGCGAGCCGCCTATGACTTCGTGCAGGACCTGAACGACCAGGGGCTGCTGGAAAGAGTGGCGCGCGTCGAAGTGACGCTATTCGGCTCCCTGTGCGCCACCGGCAAGGGCCATGGCACCGACCGAGCCGTGATCATGGGGCTGATGGGGGAGCGCCCCGACCGGATCGATCCGGCGATCGTGGCTCCCTGCATCGAGGAGCTGATCGAGGCTAGCACGCTGATGCTCGATGGGCGCCTGGCGATACCTTTCCTGTGGGCACGTGACATGCAGTGGCGCGAGGAGTGTCTGCCCTATCACCCCAATGCCATGACCCTGGTGGCCCATGGTCACGGCGATGAGCTGTGGCGCAACACCTACTACTCGGTTGGTGGGGGATTCGTCATCGACGAAGGGCAGGCTGAGCGGGGCGAGCTGGATCAGGATAGCACCTCGCTGCCTTACGACTTCAACTCCGCTGCCGAGTTGATGGCGTTGTGCCGTATGCATGACATGCGTATCAGCGAGCTGATGCTGGAAAACGAGAAGGCCTGGCGTAGCGAAGCCGAAGTGCGCGACGGCCTGTGGCGCATCTGGCAGGCGATGCAGGCGTGCGTCAACGAAGGGTTTCAGCACGAAGGAGTGCTGCCTGGTGGGCTCAACGTCAAGCGGCGCGCTGCCTCACTGCACCAGCGGCTGCTGGCGGCTCGAGATGACCAGAGTTTGATCGCTTCGACCTTCGGCGCCATGGATTGGGTGAATGTCTTCGCGCTGGCGGTGAACGAGGAGAACGCCGCGGGTGGGCGCATGGTGACGGCTCCCACCAACGGTGCGGCGGGTATCATCCCGGCCGTTCTGCACTATTACATGAAGTTTCAACCAGGCGCCTGCGAGCGTGACGTAGTCGACTTCCTGCTGGCCGCAGGGGCGGTCGGCATCCTGTGCAAGAAGAACGCCTCGATCTCGGGGGCCGAGGTGGGCTGCCAGGGCGAGGTGGGTTCGGCCTGTGCCATGGCGGCGGCAGGCTTGGCCGAGGTGATGGGCGGCAGCGTGGGGCAGGTGGAGAACGCCGCCGAGATCGGCCTGGAGCACAACCTCGGGCTGACCTGCGATCCCGTGGGGGGGCTGGTCCAGGTGCCGTGTATCGAGCGTAACGCCATCGCTTCGGTCAAGGCGATCAATGCCGCCCAGATGGCACTGCGTGGCGACGGCGAGCACTTCATCTCTCTCGACAAGGCGATTCGTACCATGCGAGATACCGGGCGCGACATGCAGGACAAGTACAAGGAAACGTCGCGTGGTGGGCTTGCCGTCAATGCCATCGAGTGCTGAAAGACGCCTACAAGCAGACGTTTGACCCGTATAACCGTGCAACGAGACGCGATGCCCAAGTGGCATCGCGTTTTTCTTTGCAAGCTACCTAACGTCAGTTCTCTCTACGCCATTGGTCGAGTTCGACCCTAGAACGGTTGCTCCTCGGTTGCGTCTCCTCTAGCTTACGTTAACGTAAAGGTTAGAAGTCCAGGGCTGGACCAAGCTCGACAAACAGCCTGAACCACAACGACAACAAATCAGCATGGATTGCCCCAGCGATCCAGAGAGGACGTCACATGACCCAGGAGTTCATACTGGAAACTCGCGGGTTGACCAAGCAGTTCCGTGGCTTCACCGCCGTGGACGATGTCAACCTGCAGGTCCGGGAGGGACATATCCACGCCTTGATCGGCCCCAACGGTGCCGGCAAGACGACCGTCTTCAATCTCCTCACCAAGTTTCTCCCCCCGACCCGAGGCGAGATTCTCTATCGTGGCAAGCCGATCACCGGCATGAAGGCCAATGAGATCGCGCGTATGGGCATGGTGCGCTCATTCCAGATATCGGCGGTGTTTGCCCATATGACGGCGTTGGAAAATGTGCGGGTGGCGCTGCAGCGACCGATCGGCACCTCGTTCCATTTCTGGAAGTCGGAACGCACTCTGGATCACCTCAACGAGCGCGCCATCGAGCTGCTCGAGGAAGTCGGGCTGCGCGACTACGCCAACGTCATGACCGTGGAGATGCCCTATGGGCGCAAGCGTGCCCTCGAGGTGGCCACGACGCTGGCGATGAACCCGACGTTGATGCTCCTCGACGAACCGACTCAAGGCATGGGGGCGGAAGACGTCGATCGCATCGTCGAGCTGATTCGCCGCGTTGCCAAGGGGCGTACGGTATTGATGGTCGAGCACAACCTCAGTGTGGTGAGCCGGCTCTGCGACAGGATCACCGTTCTGGCACGTGGTGCCGTACTGGCAGAGGGCGATTACGAGACAGTCTCCGCCGACCCGCGAGTGCGAGAAGCCTATATGGGGAGTGAAGCCACTGAAGAGGAGGCCAGCTCATGAACCAGGTCGTCGAACAACCGGCTCGTACCGAATACAGCGATCGCGATGGCGGCGACATGCTGCGCATTCGGGATTTGCATGCCTTCTACGGTGAGTCGCACATCCTGCATGGGGTCGACATGGAGGTGCGGCGCGGCGAGCTGGTCACGCTGCTGGGCCGAAACGGTGCAGGGCGCAGCACTACGCTCAAGGCGATCATGAGCATGGTAGGCCGCCGTACCGGCTCCATCATGATCAACGGCAACGAAACCATCGCCATGAAGCCGCATCGTATTCCGCGTCTGGGCATCGGCTATTGCCCCGAGGAGCGCGGCATCTTTGCCAGTCTCGACGTCGAGGAGAACCTCCTGCTGCCGCCCACGGTGCGCTCCGGTGGCATGTCGATCGACGAGATCTATGACATGTTCCCCAACCTCTACGAGCGCCGCCGCAGCCAGGGGACCCGCCTTTCCGGCGGCGAACAGCAAATGCTGGCCATGGCGCGAATTCTGCGTACCGGCGCTCGCATGCTGCTGCTCGACGAAATCACCGAAGGCTTGGCGCCGGTCATCGTGCAGAAGCTGGCCGAAGTGTTGGTCAAGCTGCGCGACCGCGGCATGACCATCGTGCTGGTGGAGCAGAACTTCCGCTTCGCCGCACCGCTGGCAGACCGGCACTACGTCATGGAGCACGGTCGCATCATCGAGGAGATCAGCAAGGCAGAGCTGCCCTCCAAGCGTGAGCACCTGAACTCCTTGCTGGGCGTATAGCAGCAACTTTTAGCAGCAACTTTCATAACCACGATGAATCGCGTCTTACCTGCAGTGCGCATCACAACAACAAGCCGCCCAAGTTGGGCTATGGAGACGAAAATGACCTTCATCAAGAAGACCCTCGCCAGCAGCATTGCCATTGCCGCCACCGCCGCCATGGCAACCGCCGCCCAGGCGGAGATCAGCGACGGCGAAATTCGTATCGGCTATCTGGCGGACATGTCCGGCACCTATCGTGATCTGGCCGGTCCCGGCGGTCTCGAAGCCCTGCGCATGGCAGTCGAAGATTTCGGCGGCAGCGTCAATGGAGCGCCCATTCAGGTGTTCAGCGCCGACGATCGCAACAGCGCCGACGTAGGCGCCAATACCGTACGTGAGTGGATGGATACGCGTAATGTCGACCTGGTGGCCGGTCTGGTGGCCTCCTCGGTGACCATCGCGGTGACGCGCGTGCTGGAAGAGAACAACGGCTTCGGCATCGTTTCTGCTTCGGCGGCATCCAGCATTACCAACGAGCACTGCACGCCCAACCATATCCACTGGGTCTACGATACCTATCCGCTGGCCAACGGCACGGCCAAAGCGGTCGTCGACCAGGGTGGCGACACCTGGTTCATGCTGACCGCCGACTACGCCTTCGGCCACGCCCTGGAAGCGGACGTTTCAAGCGTCGTGGAAGAGAGCGGCGGCCAGATCATTGGCGGTGTGCGGCACCCGTTCCCCACCGACGACTTCTCCTCCTACATCCTTCAGGCCCAGGGCTCAGGCGCCAAGATCATCGGCCTGGCCAATGCCGGTGCCGATACCGTCAATGCCATCAACACCGCCAGCCAGTTCGGCGTCGTGGAAGCCGGCCAGCAGCTCGCCGGTCTGCTGGTGTTCCTCAACGACGTTCATGCCATGGGGCTCGATGCCACACAGGGCCTGCTGCTGACCACTGGCTGGTACTGGGACATGGACGACGAGGCGCGTGAATGGTCCGAGCGTTACTACGAGCGTGTCGGTCGCATGCCGACCATGGTTCAGGCCGGCATCTATTCCAGCACCTACCATTACCTGCAGGCCGTCGAGGCCACCGGCAGCGATGATCCGGCTACCGTTCGTGAGTACATGATGGAGCAGGAAATCGAAGACTTCTTCGCGCGTAACGGTCGCCTGCGTGAAGATGGCCGTATGGTCCACGACATGTACCTGGCCCAGGTGAAGTCGCCGGCCGATTCCACTGGCGAGTGGGACCTCTACGAAATTCTTTCCACCATTCCCGCCGAAGAAGCGTACCGCCCGCTTTCCGAAAGCCAGTGCAAGCTGGTTCAGAACTGAAGCGAAAGATGGCGGCAGCCTCGGCTGCCGCCTCTCTGAGGGCGAGGAGAACCTGACATGACGATGATATTCGGCGTGCCGTTGGCGGTGTTCATGGGCCAGCTTCTGCTGGGTCTGATCAACGGCGCCTTTTACGCCCTGCTGAGCCTTGGGCTGGCGGTGATCTTCGGCCTGCTGAAGATCGTCAACTTTGCCCACGGGGCCATGTACATGCTGGGGGCATTCGCCACCCTGCTGGGCATGCGCTATCTGGGCCTCAATTATTGGGCAGCGCTGCTTCTGGCGCCGCTGTTCGTGGGTGTGCTGGGCATGCTGATCGAGCGCGTGCTATTGCGTCGTATCGGCCATCTCGACCACCTGTACGGGCTGCTGCTGACCTTCGGGCTGGCACTGATATTCGAAGGCACGCTGGTCAACTTCTTCGGGGTTTCCGGTGCACGCTACCCCACTCCCGAGGCGCTGCAGGGCGGTTACCAGACCGGCTTCATGTTCCTGCCCAAGTATCGCGCCTGGGTACTGCTGGCGGCTCTCGTCGTGTGTTTTGCCACCTGGTACATCATCGAGCGCACCCGTCTCGGCGCCTATCTGCGAGCCGGCACCGAGAACTCGGCATTGATGCAGGCCTTCGGTGTCAATGTACCTCTGCTGGTCACGCTGACCTACGGCTTCGGCGTGGCATTGGCGGCTTTTGCCGGCGTACTTGCCGCACCGCTCTATCCCGTTTCGCCGACCATGGGCTCCAACCTGTTGATCGTGGTCTTCGCGGTGGTGGTCATCGGCGGCATGGGCTCGATACTCGGCGCCATCCTCACCGGGCTCGCCATGGGCCTGATCGAAGGCTTGACCAAGGTGTATTACCCCGAGGCGGCCAATACCGTGATCTTCCTGGTGATGATACTGGTTCTGCTGCTCAGACCCGCCGGGCTCTTCGGCAAGGAGGCATGACGACATGGCCACCACTCAGACAATGACGCCTTCCATGAAGCGCGCACGCCGCGCCAATCTGCGCCGCAACGCCTTCTATCTGGTCCTCATCGCCATCGGCCTGGCGGCGCCTTTCTTCGCCTACCCGGTGTTCCTGATGAAGGTGCTGTGCTTCGCGCTATTCGCCTGCGCCTTCAACTTGCTGCTGGGCTATGCCGGGCTGCTCTCCTTCGGCCATGCTGCATTCCTGGCAACGGGGGGGTATGTGACCGGCTACCTGCTGGCGAGCTACCCCGCCTTGACCCCCGAGCTCGGCATTGTGATCGGCACCTTGGCGGCCGTGGTGCTGGGGGCGATTTTCGGGGCGCTATCGATCCGCCGGCAGGGCATCTACTTTGCCATGGTGACGCTGGCGCTGGCGCAGTTGGTGTTCTTCTTCTATATCCAGGCGCCGTTCACCGGCGGTGAAGATGGCCTGCATGGGGTGCCGCGTGGACACCTGTTCGGCGTCATCAGCCTGCGCAACAACCTGGCGATGTACTACTTCGTCTTTGCGATCTTCCTGTTCGGCTTCGCCTTGATTCAGCGCACCGTACATTCGCCTTTTGGCCAGGTGCTCAAGGCGATCCGAGAGAACGAGCCGCGGGCGGTATCGCTGGGTTACAACGTCGATGCCTACAAGCTGGTGGCGTTCATTCTCTCTGCCGGTCTGGCCGGTCTGGCAGGCTCCACCAAGACCGTGGTGTTTCAGTTGGCGTCGCTGACCGATGCGCACTGGCACATGTCCGGTGAGGTCATCCTCATGACGCTGCTTGGCGGCGTCGGCACCCTGTTCGGCCCGGTGGTCGGGGCGGGGCTGGTGGTGAGCCTGCAGCACATGCTGGCGCAGTCTCCGCTGGGCAACTGGGTAGGGCCGATTCTTGGGGTCATCTTCGTCTTCTGCGTACTCAGCTTCCGCAGCGGTATCGTCGGTGAGGCCATGAAGATATATCGCAAGAACTTCAAGTGAGGCAGTCT
>NZ_JBYCKL010000104.1:0-2602 GCF_057473365.1 Halomonas sp. TH-94 | reverse complement strand
CCATAGCGAATAGGCCGCCGGGGCGTCGCCGGCAGCCTGCAGGGCGTAGGCAAGCGGCAGCTGGCTCTGTGAATCGCCCATGGCGAGCGCCTGGCGGTAGTGCACCACCGCTTCTCCGGGTCTTTCTGGCATGGCACAGGTGCCCAGAGCGTGCCATTCGCCGGCTTGGGAAGGTGTTGCGCCAATGCTATGTGAAACGACGTCGCACATGTCCTCGCTTGCCAGCCGCACCAGCAGTAGACGGC
This sequence comes from Halomonas sp. TH-94, assembly GCF_057473365.1. Classification (NCBI taxonomy): domain Bacteria; kingdom Pseudomonadati; phylum Pseudomonadota; class Gammaproteobacteria; order Oceanospirillales; family Halomonadaceae; genus Halomonas; species Halomonas sp. TH-94. The sequence goes on along the minus strand of NZ_JBYCKL010000104.1, from coordinate 2,357 downwards.
GCGGTTCTTCTGCGAGCAGCGGCAGCAGGGCCGCGGCGCGTTGGGGTGGCATCGGGTGGTCGGGGCTGGCATAGAGCGATGCAAGACGCGTCAGGATACGCCGCGGCAGGCTGCTACCGTAGCGGTCGAAGGCCGGCTCAAGCAGTGCCAGGGCACGTTCGGGCTGGCCAAGTTCGAGATATAGATAGCTGGCTTGATCGAGCGCTACCGGGTCGTCATCGAGGCGGTGCAAACGCTCCCACATGTTGGCTGCCTGCGCCGTTTCACCCGCCTGTTGGTACAGTTCGGCGCGCTGCCGGAGAGTGAAGGGCGACTCAGGCTGCGCGGCAAGCCAATCGCGTGCACGACGGGTATCGCCACTTTCTTGCCAAAGCTCTACCAACAGTGCCTGGCGCTGGTTCTCATGGGAACCTTCGAGCGTATGCTGCTCGAGCACATCGAAGGCTCCCAACTGCTGCGCGAGTACCAGCCACTGCCCTGGATCCTCGCCGGGAAGGCAGGAGGCGAGTTCCTGGCGAGCCCGAGATTCGGCATGATCGGCTAGCCACTGGGTGCGGTCGAGACAGCTTACCCCAGAGTCGCGACCCAGGGCGGTAAAGAGTTCGAGATCGCGGGTCTCGCGGGCCAGCTCGATCAGGCTCATCTGCTGCTCTCGTGTCAGGCTCTGCATGGTGGCGAGCTCCAGCAGCCACTGCTTGGCCTGCTCATGGTCCTCACTGGCAACGGCACGTTGGCTGGCAACGCTACGCATCTCGCGGCCGCGCTCGGGGTCCGGTGCTTGAGCCAACAGGGCGTCGGCGGCGTCCAGGTTGTCGGCGTGCAGATGGGCGATCATCAAGCGCTGCCAGTCGTCGTCGCTCAGTTGGTTGCGGTCGGCCAGGGGGGCCAGCTCCCGTTCCACTTGGGGCCAGTCTTGAAGCTGTTCGGCCAAACCGGCGCGCCAGCGTCGCAATGGCGTTTCGTCCCCGTTCGGTTCGAGCCCACCGAGCCAGGTCAGCGCCTCAGAGGTGCCTGCGCGCTGTTCCAGCGACTGAGCGTAGGCCAGCCACAACCGTTCGCGCGTTTCGTCGTGGGTTTCTTCCAGCCATGTCCGGACACGCTCGCGGTTGGGCGGGTCCTGCTCGATCCAGGTCAAGCGCAGCTCCAGTAGCGTCGCTCCTTCGGCCTCGCCTAGCCTAAGCGCCTCCTGTTCGGCGGCTTCGAAACGTTGCTGCTGCGCCAGTGCCTGGACCAGCAGTCGCTGGGCCTCCTGGTGCTGCGGCACACGTTCCAGCAGGTGGCGCATGGTGCGTTCCACCTCGGGCCAGTCGTTGCGTTCGGCCTCGCGATAGCCACGGTCGAGATAGGGGTAGCTGCGAAAGGCGTCGAAATCGCCGAGATCATCGGCGTTTACAGCGGACAGGCTGGGTAGCACCAGCAGCCCTAACATCAGCGGATATTTCATGTTTCACCTTGCTGGCGCAGCACGTTCATGGCGGCAGCCTGTTCTTTAGCCTGCTCTTCGATGGCCTGCTTCAGCGTGGCCTCGCTGATGAGTCCCCTCTGCAGCAGATGCTGGCCGAGCGAGCTGGCTTCGGGGTCGAAGTCGATCAGCGCCTGATTCATCATCTGGACGGGGAGATGGCCACGCTCCTGGATCAACTCACCGAGCAGCAGCTGATGACGGCAATAGGCCTCCATCAGGGCGTCATCCTCGTCCTGCGGGATCGGGTTCGTAGCCCGCGAGCTCAATGCCGGAGGCATCTCTTCCTTCAGGTACCAGTAGCGCAGCCCTACCGTCACGCGTCCCTGGGGCACGATCCGATAACCGATGTCGCGCCGAGTCTGTCGACGGAGTGCGCCCAACACTACGGGGCTGAGCGGGTCTTCGCTGGCGAGTATCAATACGCCGTTCTCTTCTGCGATGGGCAACACCGCATAACGTAGAGCTAGCCTTGCTGGTAACGATTCGACCACCTCGCGCTTCAGCGTGAACGGATCCATCTCCTGCCAGCGCTGACCCGATTGCTCAGCGAGCGCTTCCGCCAGCTGTCGGCTGGTGACATGACCACGACGCAGCAACTCGCGACCCAGGCGCCGCTGGCGCGGGCTGGCCAGCACGTCATTCAGCGTCGCTTGGTCGATGAAGCCCTTCGCGATCAGAATGCCCCCGACGGGGTTGCGCCGAGCTTCACTCAACACGGGAAACTCATGCGTGGTCTTGTCCCAGGCCAGGCGTCGTTCCTTGCCGGAGGCGAAGTAGATGCGAAAGGCGCGCAGGTTGGCCAGGAAGTTGATCAGGTTGCTCCACATCATGCGTGGCATCGAGAGCAGGCCTTGAACGAAGCCGTAGTAGACGGTGACGAAATAGCCGCGTT
>NZ_JBYCKL010000103.1:0-9028 GCF_057473365.1 Halomonas sp. TH-94 | reverse complement strand
CTGGTTTCTTCATACATCCAGGTTGGCCACCAGCGCGTTGCTCTCGATAAAAGCACGCCGCGGCTCGACCTCGTCACCCATCAACGTATTGAACATCATGTCTGCCGCCACGGCGTCCTCGATGGTGACGCGCAGCAGGCGGCGCGTCTCGGGGTCCATGGTGGTTTCCCAAAGCTGATCGGGGTTCATTTCGCCCAAGCCCTTGTAGCGTTGTACCGCGAGGCCGCGCTGGGCTTCGGCCATGAGCCATTCGAGCGCCTGGTAGAACGTACCGACCGTTTTCTTGCGATCGCCACGAGCTATATAGGCGCCCTCTTCAAGCAGCCCTTCTAGCGTTTCACCCAGGGCAGCCATGGCCCGATAGTCGGAGCTGGTAAAGAAGTCGATACCCCACACGTAATCGGTGCTGACCCCATGTGCCGTGAGCGTGACTGCAGGAAGGAAAAGCTCGCGTTCGGTGTCTTCTTCGATACGGAAGGTGTAACGCGGCCCGCCCTCGTAAGCGACCAGAGAGTCCATCTCCTCCTGGAGAAGGGCGATCCAGTTCTGCATGGTCACGCGATCCTTGAGGCTGGTTTCGCCATCAAGGCGGGCCGCGTGCACCACCTTGCGCAGCACCTCATTGGGATAGACGCGCGACAGCCTGTCGATGCGTTTCATGACGTCACGGTATTGGCTTACCAGCGTCTCGAGCTGCGCTCCGGTGACGGGCGGGGCATCCGGATTGACGTAGAGCCTAGCCCCGTCCATCGCCGTGGTAGTCAGGTAATCGACCAAGGCCTGTTCGTCCTTGAGATAGGTTTCCTGCTTACCACGCTTGATCTTGTAGAGCGGCGGTTGAGCGATAAAAACATGGCCGCGCTCGATGAGCTGTGCCATCTGGCGGAAGAAGAAGGTCAGCAGCAGCGTACGAATGTGCGAGCCGTCGACGTCTGCGTCGGTCATGATGATGATTGAATGATAACGCAGCTTGTCGGGATTGAACTCCTCGCGCCCTATACCGCAGCCCAGTGCGGTAATCAGGGTGCCCACTTCGGCAGATGAGAGCATCTTGTCGAAACGAGCCTTCTCTACGTTGAGGATCTTGCCCTTGAGGGGAAGAATTGCCTGGGTACGGCGATCCCGGCCCTGCTTGGCACTACCGCCGGCCGAATCGCCCTCTACCAGGAAGATTTCGGACAGGCTGGGGTCCTTTTCCTGACAGTCGGCCAGTTTTCCCGGGAGACCGGCAATATCGAGCGCGCCTTTGCGGCGCGTCATGTCACGGGCTTTTCGCGCCGCCTCGCGAGCCCGGGCCGCATCGAGCATCTTGTTGACGATCGATTTGGCGTCGTTAGGGCTCTCGATCAGATACTCCGAAAACAGACGGCCCATCTCCTGTTCGACGGCGGTTTTCACCTCCGAGGAGACCAGCTTGTCTTTGGTCTGGGAGGAAAACTTCGGGTCGGGAACTTTGACCGAGATGATCGCCGTAAGCCCTTCTCGCGCATCGTCGCCCGAGGTAGCTACCTTCGACTTCTTCAACAGGCCTTCGGCTTCGATGTAGCCGTTCAGCGTACGAGTCAGCGCAGCGCGGAAGCCTGCCAGGTGAGTACCGCCGTCACGCTGCGGTATGTTGTTGGTATAGCAGAAAATATTCTCGGAAAAGGTGTCGTTCCACTGCATCGCCACCTCGACCACCACCCCATCCTCCCGCTCGGATTCGAAATGGAAGACCGGGTTCAGTACTGTCTTGTTGCCGTTGAGGTGGTCGACGAACGCCCTGAGCCCGCCCTCGTAGTGAAACAGCTCTTCTTTTCCGCTACGCTCGTCGAGCAAGCGAATCGCCACACCTGAATTGAGGAAAGATAGCTCGCGAAGCCGCTTGGCCAGAATATCGTAGTGGAACTCTATGTTGGCAAACGTGTTCGGAGATGGCTTGAAGTGCACCCGCGTGCCGGTCTTTTCGGTCTTCCCCACCACGCCGAGCGGCGCCTGGGGCACGCCATGATGGTAGATCTGCTCGTGCACCTTGCCAGCGCGCCAGATCGTCAGCTTCAGCTCTTCAGATAGCGCATTGACGACCGATACCCCAACGCCGTGCAAGCCACCGGACACCTTGTAGGAGTTGTCATCGAACTTGCCGCCAGCATGAAGGACCGTCATGATCACTTCCGCTGCCGAGACACCCTCTTCCTCGTGAATGTCCGTCGGTACGCCACGACCGTTGTCGCTTACGGTAATCGACTCGTCGGGGTGGATGACAACTCGAACTTCGCTGCAGTAGCCGGCCAGGGCTTCGTCGATGGAGTTATCCACCAGCTCGAACACCATGTGGTGCAGGCCGGTCCCGTCGTCCGTATCACCGATATACATCCCGGGACGCTTGCGCACGGCATCCAGGCCCTTCAGAACCTTGATGCTCGTTGAGTCGTAAGCTTGCTCGCTCATTGACTACTCCGTGGTGAAATCTATCTGTGCCTCAGGCACTAGCTGCCCTGCTCCAGACGTCGCTTGTTTCACGTGAAACATTGCGATGGGCGTGTGAGTCTCCCATGGACCCACCAGGGCATCGTGTTCGACACTCGTGATAAATGCCTGACAGCGCATGGTTTCGAGCAGGCGGCAGAATACACGCCTGTGCTCGGCATCCAACTCTGCCGGCAAATCGTCGACCAAGTAGAGACAGCTGCGTCCCGTCGACTGCTCAAGCAACCTTCCTTGTGCTAACTTGAGCGCACTGACTACCAGTTTTTGTTGCCCGCGCGACAAGACCTCTACGGCGGGCCGCCGCCCCAGGCGTATCCTGAGGTCAGCGCGTTGAGGCCCATGCTGAGTGAAGCCCATCTGAAAATCCTGTATACGCCCCTGTTCGAGAACCTCGCCCAATGAGCGCTGCTTGTCCCAGCCACGGGAATACAGAAGGCGTAAATCCGGCAAATCGATCAAGCGGTTCAAGGTGTCCTGAAATACAGGCATGAAGCTTGCGATCCACTCACGGCGCAAGGTGTCGACTCGCTCTCCCCAATGCGCCAGCTCCTGCTCCCAGGCAGCGAGACTGCCTAGATCCATTCTATCATGCCTGAGAAGTGCATTCCGATGCTTCAGCGCCCGCCTGGCACGGCGCCAGGCGTCGTAGAAATCATGTTTCACGTGAAACACTCCCCAGTCGAGAAACTCACGGCGACCCGCCGGTGAGCCTTCGAGCAGGCGGAAAGCATCGGGATTGACAAGCTGCATAGGCAGGGTTTCGATCAGCTGCGCCACACGTGGCACACGCTCCCCGGCCAGACGCATTTCAAGCTCACCCGCTTCGCGTTGACGGCGCACTCCGATCGGCACCGGTGGCGTTCCGCCGAGGCGCGCAAACAGGGTCATTTCTGCGGCTTCGTGGGCAATTGCGTGCTTCAGCTGCCGCGTCCTAAAGGAGCGGCCCATGCCGAGGATGTGAATACCCTCGAGCAGGCTGGTCTTGCCGCTGCCGTTACGGCCCGTTATCAAATTGATGCCACTGCTCGGAGTGAAATCAAGCGCTTCAAGATTTCGCAATCCGGTGAAAGAGAGGCGCTCAATCAACATGTTACGCTGCGACTCGCGTAACGGAAGCCGGCCGCCTCGAAAGACGGCCGGGCACCTAAAGAACAGGCGTCGGAAACTGCTGCCTCAGGGCGGGGTCCGACCGAGCGTCGAGTCACGAACATCCCGGCGGTGCTTCCCTTAGAGGCGCATGGGCATGACGACATACATGGCATCACCGCCACCCGGCTCTTCCATCAAGGCGCTACTGTTGGAATCGGCGAGCGTCATCTGCACTCGATCCTCACTAATAACACTAAGAACATCAATGAGATAGCCAACGTTAAAGCCGATCTCCAGTGCATCTCCTCCGTACTCTACCGCGACATTTTCCTCGGCCTCCTCCTGCTCGGGATTATTGGCCATCACCTGCAGATTGCCTTCCTGAAGATGGAGCCGCACGCCGCGATACTTCTCATTGGAGAGAATGGAGGTACGGGAGAGCACCTGGCGCAGCTCGGCACGATCGGCAATGAAGACCTTGTCGCCACCACGCGGAACGACCCGCTCGTAATCGGGGAACTTGCCGTCTACCAGCTTCGAGGTAAAGGTGAAGTCGCCGGTATGAGCTCTCACATGGCTTGCGCTCAGCGTCAGAGTAACTGGCTCGTCGCTGTCGTCGAGCAGCCTCACGAGCTCCAGCACCCCCTTGCGGGGCACGATCAGTTTGCGCGCAGGTTCGACCTGGATCTCCGCCGGGCGCGAGCAGACGGCCAAACGATGGCCGTCGGTGGCCACGGTGCGGACGAGCCCCGCACGCAGTTCGAGCAGCATACCGTTGAGGTAGTAGCGCACGTCCTGCTGGGCCATGGCAAAGGAGGTCGAGTCGATAAGGTGCTTGAGCGTGCCACGCGGCAGACTGAGCTCAACGTCGCCGGCGCTGTCCTCGATATTCGGGAATTCAGCCACGGGTAGCGTCGACAAGGTAAAGCGAGAGCGGCCGCTGCGTAGCACGGCACGGCCATCTTCCAGGCTGAACTGCAGCTCGGCCTGGTCGGGAAGCGACTTGCAGATGTCCATCAGCTTACGAGCGGGCACGGTAACCGCACCTGGCACCTCGACCTGGGAGGCGGCCGTGCGACCGATGAGCTCTACCTCGAGGTCGGTTCCAGTGAGCGCCACCTGCTCCTGGTCGACCTGAATCAGCACGTTGGATAGCACCGGTAGAGTCTGGCGGCGCTCCACCACGCCAGCCACCAAAGCCAGCGGCCGTAGCAGCGCTTCGCGGGTAATGGAAAATCTCATGTCTGCTCCACGTCTAGTCCTGTAGATGGGTGTCGGGCATTGTTGTCAGACGTCCTGGTGAACCCGTCAGCTGGTCAACAGCCGAAGCAGGTTCTTGTAGTCCTCGCGGATATCGGCACTCTCCTCCTGCAGCGCCAGAACCTTGCGACAAGCATGCAATACCGTCGTGTGGTCACGCCCGCCGAAGGCATCACCGATTTCCGGCAGGCTATGGTTGGTCAACTCCTTGGCGAGCGCCATGGCAACCTGACGCGGCCGTGCCACGGAGCGTGAGCGACGCTTGGAGAGCAGATCGGAAAGCTTGATCTTGTAATATTCAGCCACGGTGCGCTGAATGTTGTCGACACCCACTTGCTTGTCCTGCAGTGCCAGCAGGTCCTTCAGCGATTCACGAATGAAGTCCTGGGTAATCGGCTTTCCCATGAAGTGAGAATCGGCGATGACCTTCTTCAGAGCTCCTTCAAGCTCTCGCACGTTGGAGCGAATCTTCTGAGCAATGAAGAAGGCGGCATCGTGAGGCAGGTCCACCTTGGCCTGGTCCGCCTTCTTCATCAGAATGGCGACCCGGGTTTCGAGCTCAGGGGGCTCGATGGCCACGGTCAAACCCCAGCCGAAGCGCGACTTGAGACGCTCCTCGACCCCGCTGATCTCTTTGGGGTAACGGTCGGAGGTCAGGATCATCTGCTGACCACCTTCAAGCAGCGCATTGAAGGTGTGGAAGAACTCTTCCTGGGAGCGCTCCTTGCCGGCAAAGAACTGGATGTCATCGATCAACAGAGCATCGACGCTGCGATAGAAGCGCTTGAAATCGTTGATCGCATTCAGCTGCAGCGCCTTGACCATATCCGCCACGAAACGCTCGGAGTGCAGGTAGACGACGCGGGCATTCTCGCGACGAGTGGCCAGCGCGTTACCCACTGCGTGCATGAGGTGCGTCTTGCCAAGGCCGACGCCACCGTACAGAAATAGCGGATTGTATGCGCCACCGGGATTTTCAGACACCTGACGCGAAGCCGCCCGGGCCAACTGGTTGGACTTGCCCTCGACGAAGGTTTCGAAGGTGAAGCTGGGATTGAGACCGCTGCTGTGCTTGAGGCTCCCCTCGACCTGCACTTCACGTTCGCCACCGGAGCGCCTTGTCGCAGCGCCCTCCTCGCGCATCTGGTCGATCTCTCTTTCATCGCCGACATCGCCCCGGGGCGGAACCTGAACGGCAGGTGCCAGGGGCGAGTGGGGATTGGCCGAGACAGGGGCTCCCAGCTCGCGCGGCTGCGTCTTGACTGCCGCCGCCCGGCGGCTGCCCACGGTCAGCACCACCCGCGGCGGCTTGGCGGGCGCCAGATCCCTGAGCAGTTCATTGATGCGCTTGGCATACTTGTCGCCGACCCAATCGCGAACGAAACGGTTGGGTGCCAGCAGACGCAGTTCGTTGGCATCCCCTTCTTCTGCCTGAAGCGGGCGGATCCACGTATTGAACTGCTGGGCGTTCAGCTCATCCTGCAGGTAATCCAGACACTGTTGCCAGAGAGCAAGAGACACTCGACCTCACCATACCCGTTGATGCGTGACCGGCCATTGTATCCTTCGCCCGACGGGTTATCCACAGCAGATCGAGACACGAACCCCTGTGGACAAAGGGGTCGTAAGTCGTGATGCACCACGCGAAGGAACAGGGCTCGACGATGAAGCGCCGGGCCCGCTACAGGCACTCACAGCCTGCACACTACTTACTCAAGCCTTTCCCACATAACGACTCACCGGCTAATCCTCTGTCGGTACGATATAAATGATGCTTATCAACAGTGTCGGCATACGGCAGCTGCCACTGCCGCATCAGGGTAACGCCATAGGATCGATGTGCCGGCACGCGTGGTGGCGTGCGGCTCCTTCTGCGCTCAGAACACGCGGAACAATTGCGTCGAGCAGCCGAAGTCTCTACAATTTCCGGTCTTGAACCGTATCTGCCCCTGGTTCCGATCGGGAATCAGGGCATTCCTGTAAGACGTTCCGTCAATAAACCACGTGGGAATCAAGAGTTATGAAACGCACCTTTCAACCCAGCGTTCTGAAGCGCAAGCGTGTCCACGGCTTTCGTGCTCGCATGGCTACCAAAAACGGTCGTGCCGTGCTGGCTCGCCGTCGCGCCAAGGGCCGCAAGCGTCTGAGCGCCTGATAGCGGATTGCGCGTGTCCGGTCATGGTTTCCCCAAACAGCTGCGATTGCTGACAGCCGGGGATTATCGATACGTTTTCGATCACGCTGCATTCAAGGTACATGGCAAGGGGCTGATGGCCCTGGCGTGCCCCAATGGACTGGACCACCCCCGCCTTGGCCTGGTCATCAGCAAGAAGAACGTCCGCAGGGCCGTGGATCGCAACTGCCTCAAGCGTGTGGCACGCGAATCCATACGCCTTCAACAGAGCTCGCTACCCGCCGTCGATATCGTTTTGCTGGCACGACGCGGCGCGAGTGAACTGGACAAGGCCACGCTGCATCGCCAGTTTTTTGGCATGTGGCGCCGCTTGGAGCGTGACGTCCGGAAGTCGATGACCAACTGACCGGATGCGGAGCCTCATCTCCGCTTCGATAGCCTGTCTAGACAGGCTATCGACTTTCCTACATGACAGCGGATCTCGTTCCAGCGGCATGTTCACTACCCACCGGGCAGAACCCTCATGGACGTAAAACGACTCCTATTGCTGATTCCTCTGGCCGTGCTTACCTACCTGCTGGTCGTACAGTGGAATCAGGATTATGGCCAGGTTGCTCCAGAGCCTGAGGCTCCTACCATCACCGCACCGGCCCCCGGTGACACCCAGGCGCCTGATGACGATGACCTGGCGGTGCCTGCCTCGCCCCAGGCGGAGCAGGAGATGGCTGGCGACATGCCGGCCGAGCCGGAGCAGCCGACAGGCACTCGCGACCTGATCGCCGTGGTAACCGATGTGCTCGATCTGCGCATCGACCCCCAAGGCGGAGACGTCGTTTATGCCGCCCTGCCCCAGCACCGCATGACGCTGGGCTCCGACCGGCCCTACGTGCTGCTCTCGGACAACGAGACCCGTAGCTACGTAGCTCGCTCGGGGCTTCAGGTGGACGGACATGGCGGACGCATCGGCTTCACCTCCGACAACACCAGCTACCGTTTGACCGATGGCGAAAGTCGTCTCGATGTCGACCTGCATGGTGAGGTCAACGGCGTCGACGTGATCAAGCGCTTCTCCTTCGAGCGCGGCAGCTATGCCGTCGAGGTCAACTACTACCTGGCCAACAATACCGAGGAGCCGGTCACCGCTCGCTTCATCGGCCAGTTGGCAAGGGACAACAGCCCCGACCCCTCCTCGGGTGTCGCGCTGGGCATGAGCTCCTATCTGGGCGCCGCCTACTCCTCGCCGGACGAGCGCTACCAGAAGGTCGACTTCGACGATATCCAGCGCGGTCGCTTCAACAACCGTGATTCGCAGGGCGGCTGGGTAGCGATCATCCAGCACTATTTCGTTTCGGCCTGGGCACCGCCTCAGAACCAGCAGACCCTGCAGTACGCCACCACCGATTCACGCAATCGTAACGTGGCGGCCTTCGCCGGACCGGTAACCACGGTGGCAGCAGAGGGCGAGGCACGTCTCGGTGCAACCCTCTACATGGGGCCCAAGGTTCAGGAATACCTCGAGCAGGTCGCGCCCAATCTGCGCCTGACCGTCGACTTCGGCTGGCTTTGGTTTATCGCCAACCCGCTGTTCTGGCTGCTCGATCAGATTCATAGCCTGATCGGCAACTGGGGCTGGTCCATCGTACTGCTGACCGTGCTGGTCAAGCTGGCCATGTGGCCGCTCTCCGCCAAGGCTTACAAGTCGATGGCCCGCATGCGCAAGCTGGGTCCGGAGATGCAGCGCCTCAAGGAGCAGTACGGCGACGACCGTCAGAAGATGTCCCAGGAGATGATGAAGTTCTACCAGAAGGAGAAGATCAACCCTCTGGGCGGCTGTCTGCCGATCCTCGTGCAGATGCCCGTGTTCATCGCCCTGTACTGGATGCTGCTGGAGTCGGTAGAGCTGCGCCATGCACCCTTCATGTTCTGGATTCAGGATCTGTCGATGAAGGACCCCTTCTTCGTCCTGCCGATCCTGATGGGTGTGTCGATGTACGTCCAGCAACTGCTCAACCCGACGCCTCCGGACCCCATGCAGGCGAAGAACATGAAGATGCTGCCCATCGTCTTCACCTTCTT
>NZ_JBYCKL010000102.1:0-6315 GCF_057473365.1 Halomonas sp. TH-94 | reverse complement strand
GTGGTCGGCGCCACCCGACGGGGTTGCCCCCGCCAGGCGCTGACGGCAAGCTCCAAAAAGGTAGCTCGCCGTCGGGATTCTTCTAGCGACGCTGCGTCAGCAAGGCGCTAGTGCAACAGAAAAAGGCCGGCAGCGGGAGGGCCCGCCACCAGCCATGGAAGCTTACGCAGCGCGTGAAGCCATGGAAACCAAGGGATTACTTGAGTTCCACAGACGCGCCGGCTTCTTCCAGCTTCTTCTTGGCCGCTTCGGCCTCTTCCTTCGGCATGGCTTCTTTGATGGTCGCCGGCGCGCCATCGACGGCACCCTTGGCTTCCTTCAGGCCCAGACCGGTGATCTCGCGAACGGCCTTGATCACGTTGACCTTCTTGTCGCCAGCGCTGGTCAGCACCAGGTCGAATTCAGTCTGCTCTTCGGCGGCGGCTTCGCCACCGGCAGCCGGGCCAGCCATGACGGCGGCAGCGGCAGAAACGCCGAACTTCTCTTCCATCGCTTCGATCAGCTCGACAACTTCCATGACGGACATGTCGGCGACGGCGTTGATGATGTCTTCTTTGGTCAGTGCCATTTCGATATTCCTAACTTTGCGGGAGCCTCGGCGCACCGAGCGCTCTATTCAGTGTTCGATTCAGGCTGCAGCAATGAGTTCGCCGATCAGGCGGCCTCTTCCTGCTTCTGGTCGCGCAGGGCGGCCAGAGTACGAACCAGCTTACCGGCGGAAGCTTCCTTCATGACGGACATCAGCTTGGCGATGGCCTCGTCATAAGTCGGCAGGGTCGCCAGACGGTCGATGTCGCTTGCCGCAATCAGCTCGCCTTCGTAGGCCAGCGCCTTGACTTCGAAGTTCTTCTCGTCCTTGGCAAAATCCTTGAACAGACGGGCGGCAGCGCCCGGGTGCTCGGTGGAAAATGCAAGCAGAGTCGGACCGACGAAGCTCTCGCTCAGACACTCCCACTGAGTGCCAGAGAGGGCGCGACGTGCCAGGGTGTTGCGAACAACACGCAGCTGGACGCCATTCTCGCGCGCCTGCTTACGCAGACCGGTCATCTTCTCGACCGTAACGCCACGAGAATCGGCAACAACGACGGAGAGTGCGCTCTTGGCAGCTTCACTGACCTCGGCAACGATCGCCTTCTTGCCTTCGAGTGCTAGTGGCACAGTGATCACTCCTTCGTGCCGGAACCGCATAGCGGACTCCGGTGGTTACCATCTCTTCCGTCAGTGCCAGGCATCGACGGAAGTCCTGGGTGATGGTGCTCACCAGCTTACTGGCGGCCACACCATCTGCGCAGGCATCCCTAGGGGAGATTAAGCCGCCCACTCGAAAGAGGGCGGCACCTGCGGTCTTTGACGGTGCCCCAAGAACCTGCTGACAGGACAGGGGACCGCAAAGTTATTGCTACGCTACGCTCTGCGTACGCCTCAGGCGAAGGCAGAGTGATCGATGGTCAGACCCGGGCCCATGGTAGTGGACAGGGTGACCTTCTTGAAATAAATACCCTTGGACGTGCTCGGCTTGAGACGCTTGAGGTCGGCGACCAGCGCTTCCAGGTTGCCCCGGATGGCATCGGCTTCGAAATCGACCTTACCCAGTGTGGTATGAATGATACCGTTCTTGTCGGTACGGAAGCGCACCTGACCGGCCTTGGCATTCTTGACCGCAGTGGCGACGTCCGGGGTCACGGTACCGACCTTGGGGTTCGGCATCAGGCCGCGCGGACCGAGAATCTGGCCCAGCTGGCCGACCACACGCATGGCGTCCGGAGAAGCGATGACCACATCGAAGTCGAGCTGGCCTTTCTTGACCTGCTCGGCCAGATCTTCCATGCCGACGATATCGGCACCGGCTTCTTTGGCGGCATCGGCACTGGCACCCTGGGTGAACACGGCGACGCGGACGTCCTTGCCGGTTCCATTGGGCATCACGGTAGCGCCACGCACCACCTGGTCGGATTTACGCGGATCGACGCCCAGATTGATGGCGACGTCCAGCGACTCCTTGAACTTGACGGTAGAGAGCTCGGCAAGCAGGGCCACGGCTTCTTCCAGGCTGTAAGCCTTGGTGGCGTCGACCTTCTCGCGAATCGTCTGAGCACGCTTGGAAAGCTTGGCCATGATCAGAGACCCTCCACGTTGAGGCCCATACTACGGGCACTACCGGCAATGGTACGCACTGCGGCGTCGAGATCGGCAGCCGTCAGATCCGGCTCCTTGGTCTTGGCGATCTCTTCAAGCTGCTCGCGAGTCACGGTACCGACCTTCTTCTTGTTCGGCTCACCGGAACCGGACTTGATGCCAGCCGCCTTCTTCAGCAGGACGGCCGCGGGCGGCGTCTTGGTGATGAAGGTAAAGCTGCGATCGGAATAGACGGTGATCACCACGGGAGTCGGGAGACCCGGCTCGATTTCCTGCGTCGCGGCGTTGAACGCCTTGCAGAATTCCATGATGTTCACGCCGTGCTGACCCAGCGCGGGGCCCACGGGCGGACTCGGATTGGCCTTACCGGCTGCAACCTGCAGCTTGATGTAAGCCTGGACTTTCTTGGCCATGATGTACTCCAGTTGGGTAGTAGCGCCTTGCGGCTCCCCGGGTTAAACGGCCACCGAAGTGGCCGCACAGCAAACTTGCGATCGAGAGACGTTACTCTTTCTCGACCTGAGAGAATTCGAGCTCGACCGGCGTCGCCCTGCCGAAAATCAGCACGCTGACCTGCAGGCGGCTCTTGTCGTAATTGACCTCTTCCACCACACCATTGAAGTCGGCGAAGGGACCATCGACGACCCGCACGGACTGCCCCGGCTCGAACATGGTCTTGGGGCGCGGCTTGTCGGTACCGTCCTTCACTCGATGCAGGATGGCATCGGCTTCCTTCTGGGTGATCGGCGCAGGCTTCTCCTTGGTACCGCCAATGAACCCCATCACGCGGGGCGTCTCATTGACCAGGTGCCAGGTCGCATCGTCCATTTCCATCTCGACCAGCACGTAGCCGGGATAGAACTTGCGCTCGCTCTTGCGGCGCTTGCCGTCTCGCACCTCGACGACCTCTTCGGTCGGCACCAGGATCTCGCCGAAGCGCTCCTCCATGCCATACATCTTCACGCGCTCCTTGAGGGAGCGCATGACATGCTTCTCGAAGCCGGAGTAGGCGTGAACGACGTACCAACGCTTGGACATGAAGACTCCTAACCGATGACGCCGGACATGGCCCAGCTAAGAAGGGTGTCGATCAGCCACAGCATCAGCCCGACGATCAGAACGGCCACCAGCACGATAGCGGTCGTCTGCACCGTCTCGGGACGGGTCGGCCACACCACACGTTGAATCTCTTTCTTTGCGTTCTTGGCCAGCTCGGCAAGATCGCGCCCTCTGGCGGTAGTCAGTGCAATCGCCGCCGCGGCAACGCACAGCACCACGACGCCAAGCACACGATAGAGGAGCGCCTGATCGGCGAAATAGGTGTTCCCCACCACGGCCAATGTGACCAGCGTGACGACAACCGCCCACTTGAGCCCGTCGTGGCGCGACTCCTGCACCTCGGCGTTGTGTTTCATGAAAACGAGACTCCTCAGGGTGCGGCAATCGAGTATGTTCGTATGAAGAAGCCAACCTGGGGAAGGTTGGCAGGCCAGGAGGGAATCGAACCCCCAACCTGCGGTTTTGGAGACCGCTGCTCTGCCAATTGAGCTACTGGCCTGTACCTGGTATGCAGCACCCCTTTGCAGGCAAGCTTGCACAACAGCGGGCGCCATGATAGCGGATGTACCGCCGACTGGCAACCCTTCCCGGCGAACTGACGCCGTGAAGAAAAGAAAGGCGAGCCCAGGCTCGCCTTTCTGCAATGGAGCTCATGGACGGATTTGAACCGTCGACCTCACCCTTACCAAGGGTGTGCTCTACCCCTGAGCTACATGAGCGCAACCTTTTCCAGCAGCTGCCAGTGACTGACAAATGCCTGGAGCGGGCAGCGGGAATCGAACCCGCACCATCAGCTTGGAAGGCTGAGGTTCTACCATTGAACTATGCCCGCCTAACCACTTTTCCAACCAAGACCAACGCCCTGAGTGGACAATCTGGTGGAGGGGGAAGGATTCGAACCTTCGAAGCTTTCGCGGCAGATTTACAGTCTGCTCCCTTTGGCCACTCGGGAACCCCTCCAGATGGCGGACCATTCTACCGCCTGCCAAAGGCTTGTCAAGTGCTTAATTTTCAGCCACTTGCCTCTGACATGGGCCTAATGGCAAAGCCATTGCCCTTGGAACGCGCTGCATTGTGTCAAAGCAGCATGGAGAATGCAAGGCCTGCCCTGATTTTTTCCAACCCCGCCGGGGCGGGAATGCGCGGCGCTCCCGACAGGCGCCCGGCCCGTTCGGCCGCGGTGAGTGGGAAGCAAGCCTCGAGCCCGCCATAGACCATGTCGGGCCATACGGCATGGGGCGAGTGCACGCCACGCGCCACGACTCGCGCATCGCCACCGGTCAGCAGCATCGGCAGGGCAACTCCTTCTCGGTCGCAGACTTCGGCATAGATGCGATTGACGGCACTTACAGCCGCCAGGTAGATCCCATGATTGACGGCCTCAACGGTGCGACGCCCGGGAAGCAGCAGCTCTTCCGCCTCACTATCGGGATCAATCGCCACGTTTCGCGTGCCCAGCTTGAGACTCTCCTTCATCAGCCTCAATCCAGGCACGATATAGCCGCCCAGATGACGCCCGCCCGGCAGCACGAAATCGATGGTAATGGCACTCCCGCAGTCGACGGCACAGCACCCCCCCGCCAACTGGTACCCAGCAAGCACTCCCATCCAGCGATCGACACCCAGACGATGAGGTTCCTCGTAGCCGTTGACGACACCTAGCGCCTCCGGCGTCGAACGAGCGACATGAACACCACGTACGCGACTCTGCAGCAGTGCCACGGTCTGCTCGAGCACTGCCTGGCGGGCAACGCTCGATATACGCACCGCTTCCACCACATCCAGATCGGGAATATCGGAGCCCGGCTTCCACTCCTCCCGGGTCCAGACAGCGCCTCGGGAGCGTATTTCGCTGCTGTCGGCGTCCTTCAATCGCCACTTGGAGAGCGTGTTGCCGATATCCAGGTCAAGGATCATAGACGACCACGCAAGCTGATCTCACCACCCCCCAGGCGCTCACGCCCGTTCTCGCTTCGAATCCAGAGATTGCCCGACGCATCGACGCTCTCGGCTGTCGCCAGGAGCCTCTGCTGCCCACGGAGCACCTCCACTTCGCTGCCCTCGAAGGCGTGTCGCTCGTTCCACTCGTCCTGCCAGACGGCAAAACCACTCTTCTCGTACCCCGCCAAAAGCGGCATGAGCTCGTCCAGCAGCTCCGCTGCCAGCCGATTTCGGGAAAGGGATGGAGCCTGATCGTGAACTGCCGCCACTCTCTGCTCGATCTTCGCTCGGAAACTGTCTGGCAGATCGAAGTTGATCCCCATGCCCACCACGACTTCACAAGGACCTGTCGTATCCCCACTGATCTCCACAAGGATCCCGGCGAGCTTGCCCAAAGAGCCCTCGTCACCTGCCAGCAATACGTCATTGGGCCATTTTAGCCGAGGTGCGACACCATGGCGCTCGAGCACCCTGGCCAGAGCAACGCCCACCGCCAGGCTCAGCCCCTCCAGCGCCACCACACCGGATTCGAACCGCCATCCGACCGATAGCATGAGCGCACGTCCCCAGGGGGTCGACCACGCACGCCCTCGACGTCCTCGACCCGCGCTCTGCTGCTCCACCAGGCAGACCTCACCGTGGCCTGCCCCCTGGTCGAAACGACGGCGCATGAACTCATTGCTTGAAGGCAACGTCTCCTCGACGAAGAGCCTGGCAAGATGCTGGCGGCCCTGCCGCGACAGGCCGGCCACGATCTGCCCGCCATCGAGCAGCTCAAGCGGCTTGGCGAGACGATAGCCCTGGCCCTTGACCGCCTCCAGAGCGATATCCATCCCCTCGAGCTTCTTCAGCTGCTTCCAGACCGCGGTGCGAGATACGCCCAGCCGTTCCCCCAGTTGCTCGCCGGAGTGAAACTTACCGTCGCTCAGCAACCGGATGAGGTCACCAATGGTCATGCCCTGTGCCCTAATCGGGAAAAAAACCATTCTATCGAACTGCCGCTTACACGGAAACGCATTGATCGGATAAAGAAAAACCCCGAGCTCTCAGGAACTCGGGGTTTTTTGGCATAGTGCCTGACATTCGGGCCGGCCATCCGGCGGGCGGCGCTTCGCTACACGGGAGGCCCAAACGGCGAAACCCAGCCTCTTTCGAAGCTGGGTTTCTGAATAGATGCCT
>NZ_JBYCKL010000101.1:0-2295 GCF_057473365.1 Halomonas sp. TH-94 | reverse complement strand
GACGACCATGGGCACGATCACGACGACGATCACGGTCATGATCATGGGCACGATCATGACCATGCCCACGGCGACTACGATCCGCATGCCTGGCAGGACCTGGCCATGGGCAAGGTCTATGTCGGCAATATCCGCGACGGCCTGATCGAGGCGGACCCAGACAACGAAGCGGCCTACCGCGAGAACGCCGAAAACTACATCAACGAGCTGGCAGCCACCGACGCCGAGATCCGCGAGCTGCTGGGTGAGATTCCGGCTTCCACCAGCGTGATTACCGGTCACGACTCCTTCGGCTACTTCTCCAACGCCTATGGCATTCGCTTTCTCTCGCCGGTGGGTCTCTCCACCGAGGCCGAGCCCAGCGCTGCCGACATGGCCAGGCTGATCGATGTGATTCGCGAGCAGAACGTGCGCGCCCTGTTCCACGAGAACATGACCAGCCCTGCGGTGATCAACCAGCTCTCCGAAGAAACCGGCCTTGAGATCGCCGGCACGCTTTATGCGGATGCACTGGCCGCAGAGGGCGAAGCCAGCACCTACTTGGGCATGATGCGCCACAACGCCCAGGTACTACATGATGCCTTGGCGGAGCATGACCATGAGGACCATGGCCACGATCACGATCACGATCACGATCACGATCACGATCACGATCACGACGATGATGGCCACGATCACAGCCACAGCCACAGCCACTGATAGCACATCGGCTGAATCCAGAGGGGCGCCAGTGGCGCCCCTTTTTTGTCTCTCCTCCTCGTCACGGGGTCGATTTTGCCCACCGCTTATTCACAGCCAGTCACAGGCTTACCCACAGACCAAGAGTTCCTGCTCGAGTCGTCATAATCTCAGGCCGCCGTCGCACTCGATGATTCGCCCGGTGAAATAGTCGTTGTCGAAGATGAACGCTACGCTCTGGGCGATGTGGTCGGCCTCGCCCAGTCGCTTCAGCGGCACGCTGGCAGCCACCTTCTGGTACATGTCGGGGCGCATGGCGGCCGTCATGGGGGTCTCGATGAACCCTGGCGCCACTGTGCCCGTGCGAATGCCGTACCGGGCCAGCTCCTTGCCCCAGGTCACCGTGAGTGCATGCACGCCCGCCTTGGCGGCCGCGTAGTTGGTCTGGCCCATGTTGCCCGCGCGCGAGATGCTGGAGATGTTGACGATCACTCCCCCTTGCCCCGCCTCGACCATCTGCGTCGCCGCTTCGCGGCCGCACAGGAAGACGCCGGTCAGGTTCACGTCAATCACTCGCTTCCACGACTCTAGCGACATGCGTTTGGTGACTGCACCCTCTTCCGCCTTGAGCAGCAGCGCATCGTCGGTGATGCCGGCATTGTTGACGCAGCCTACCACCGGCCCCAGCCACTGGGCGATATCGGCGAACGCCTGGATCACCGACGCCTCATCGGCAACGTCCAGCGGAAAGGCGTGTGCCTTGATACCCTGGGCCGCCAGCGCGGAAACCGCCTCGTCCAGGGTTTCTGCACTTCTGTCCAGCAGGGCGACGCTTGCGCCCTGGCTGCCGAGGCGCTGCGCCATGGCATAGCCGAGCCCGCGGGCACCACCCGTGATCGCAATGACTTTATCGTTGATTTTCATGTGCTTCGTCATCCTCTCGTCTCGTCAGAAGCCGACCTTGTCGGCGCCTTTCAGCTGCAGCATTTCGCGAGCCTCATCTGGGCTCGCGATCTCGAAGGAAAGCCCTTCCAGAATCTTGCGCACCTTGGTTACCTGGCTGGCATTGCTCTCGGCCAGCTTGCCCGGCTCGAGCCACAGCGAGTCCTCGAGGCCAACCCGCACATGGCCACCCATGGCGGCGGACTGAGCGGCGATCCGCATCTGATTGCTGCCGGCACCCAGCACGGACCACTCGTAGCCGTCGCCGAACAAGCGATTGGCGGTACGCCGCATGTGCAGCACATCTTCGGGATGAGGCCCGATACCGCCGAGGATGCCGAACACGCTCTGCACGAAGACACGGCCGTCGATGAAACCGCGGTCCATGAGATGGCGCAGGTTGTAGAGATGGCCGATGTCATAGCATTCGCACTCGAAGCGAGTGCCGCTCTCGGCGCCCAACGTCATGGTCTTCTCGATGTCGGCAAAGGTGTTTCTGAACACCAGGTCGCGACTCTTCTCGAGGTGCTCCACCTCCCACTCATGCTGGAAGCTGTCATAGCGCTTGAGCATGGGGAACAGGCCAAAGTTGATCGAGCCCATGTTCAGCGAAGCGAGCTCGGGCTTGAACTCGATGGCCGGCCGCATGCGCTCTTCCACGCTCATGTGCGGACT
>NZ_JBYCKL010000100.1:0-20543 GCF_057473365.1 Halomonas sp. TH-94 | reverse complement strand
CCGTGAAATAAGTCTCACCAGCCGCGAGCCATCGATCCAAGCGAATTTGATGTCCCGCGCGCTGAGTGAAGACCTTGCTAGAAACGCCCCTGTCCCACCGGACTGGGCCTTTGCGATTCTGTACCTCGAGGAATGGGGCCTCAGTCGGCAGGAGGCGGAGCTTGCACAGGCCGCGAGCTTGCTGTGCGCGGGGCGGCAAGCCGTTCCTGCTGCCAGGCGAAGTAGAGGAACAGCACCCCCATCACCAGGTAGCCCAGAGTGAAGTCCCAGGCGGCGTTGAAGGCCATTTGGGGCGCATGCATCAGGCCGACGAAGGAGAAGGCGGCCGCCACCCCGGCAAACGCCGCGGCGCGGCGGAACTGGTGGTCGATGACCGAGACCGTCATGGCACCGATGAGAATGGCCATGAACATGGCCCCCTGACCTAGCGGCACGATACCGGACGATATACCTGCAACCGTTTCTCCCGCCGCGTTGTTGAAACGCGTCATGAGGTAGTTGGCGAAGTAGGGCAGCATGGCGAGGGCAACGGCAGGGTAATAGCGGGTGTCATTGCTCTGAAAGGCAGTGGCGATCATCGACATTCCTACGAACACCAGAATAGGGGCCACTACGGAGACCGGAATGATGGCCGCCAGTGCGGCTATCAAGCCGAACATGGTGGCCAGTGCGTAGACCGCCCCATTGAGGATGCTGTAGCCTCTACCCGCTCCCATCCACTTGGCGCCCACCGTGGCAATGTACACGGTCGTGGGAAAGACGCCGCCAAACAGGGCGCCCAGCATAGTGCCTGCCCCATCCACGGCCTGACACTCACGCACGTCATACTTGTCGCCAGCGGCCTCCATCGCTTCGACGTTGTTCATTGTCTCGATGGCGTTGTACAGCGTGATCGGCAGCACGACCGTCAGCACCGCCAGCATGCCGGTGAACAGCAGCCCTAGGCCTTCGAGCCAAGCCATGTTCGGCAGCAGCGGGTAGAACCCCAGGTGGGTGAAAGCATCGCTGAAACGCTCGCCGCCGGCATCGCCAATCAGGTATGCCATGGCGGTACCGATGACGATGGCAAACAGTGAGGTGGGCAGGCGAAACGGCATGGCGACGCGAGCTACCAGGCCGACGATGATGATCGCCAGCACCAGTAGTCCGATCACCGGCATTTCGAGGCTCTTGAACAGCATTTCGCCGGCAATGAAGGTGAGGGCGACACCTGCCACGGCGCCGAGCATCGCAGCACGCGGAAGGTGATACTGCACCCAGCGACCGATCAGACTGACGGCGGCCTCGATGGCACCGCTGATGAAGCAGGCGGCCACCGCGACCTTCCAGGCCAGCTCGGCATCACCAGTCAACTGCTTGGCTGGCAGCAGGACCCCGAAGAGAAAGACGAACATCACAGGGGTCGAGATGCCGTAGGAGAGTGCCGTGACGTCGGTACGGTTTTCCTTGCGTGCCAGGCGGGCCGCGCTCCAGGCATAATAGAAATTGCCCACCATTACGGCGACGGCAGCACCGGGAAGTACCTGACCGAAGACGATGGAAGCGGGGAACCCCATGCCAAGCATGGTGATGGCAATAATGACGAAGTTGGCGATGTTGTTCTGGAACAGGGCGAAGAAGGCATCGGTGTCCTCCTTCTTGTACCACGGGTAGTGCACAGGGGAAGCCGCCATGATGAGCCTCTTGTGTTGGGTTTGTATACAAGGCAGGTCCAGTGTGACTTCGGCTTGACTGATTGGTCAAGACTGCCTTTGTCGCATGCTGATCAGACCGTTTCAGCAGCGTTTAATGTAAACTTTCGTTTCTTATCGAAAGGAGTTAGCGATGAGCTCACATGAGAGCTGTATCGTCCGCCACTTCAGTTTCTTCAGTGCGCTATCGGACGAGGACAAGGCGTTACTGGCAGAGCTGGAGGATGGTGCCACGCCAGTGAGAGCCGGCACCGTGCTGTGGGAGGAGCATGCGGATGCTCACGAGTTCTGTACTCTGAAGGCGGGCTGGGCCTTCTCTTATCGCAACCTTGAAAACGGTACCCGGCAGATCCTGGATATCTATCTGCCGGGTGACATCATCGGTCTGCGTGAGTTTGCCTTCTCACAGCGTCTGGCAGGCGTACAGATGGTGGAGGATGGTGAGGTCTGCTTCTTTCCCCACTGCAACCTCACGGCCATTTTCCGCAAATCCTACATGCTGACATCCATTCTGTTCGCCATCGCCAGCCGCCAGCAGGTGATACTCACCGAGCGTATGGTCAACCTGGCACGCCGCAGCGCGCGCCAGAAGGTGGCCCACTTCCTGCTCGAGATGTGCCAGCGACTCAGGCAGACCGAGGCCAACGGAAGCGAGAGTTTACGCTTACCGCTGTCTCAAGAGGTATTGGCGGATCTGCTTGGGCTTAGTCCGGTACACGTCAGTCGCACCTTCTCCTCGCTGAGCGAGGATGGTTTGGTGTTTCGCGACCGTCATGTCATAACCATGCCGGACTCGCAGGCATTGAAAGAGGAGGCAGGGTTCGACGATCGCTATCTGATCGAGAACATCCGCCCCCTCTTCGATGACGCTGAAGCCTGGACACTGAGTTGACTCCGCCAGCCCCGGCCAGCGGCCGGGGCAGTAACGCAGACGTCTAGTTGACTGCCGCGATGGCCTTGGCCAGGTAGGGCAGGTTCTCATGCGAGAAACCGGCTACGTTGGCGCGGCCTGAACGCACCATGTAGATGCCGAACTCGTCACGCAGGCGGTCGACCTGCTCGGGCTTGAGCCCCGTATAGGAGAACATGCCGCGCTGTTCGGCCACGCAAGCATATTTCTGATCGAGGCCGTAAGGCTTGAGGGATTCGACGAAGTCGCGCCGCAGGGTATTGATGCGATCGCGCATTTCGGTGAGTTCCTCGCGCCAGATGGCAGCCAGCTCGGCCGAGTGGAGGATCTCGCTGACGATGGCGCCACCGTGGGCCGGCGGATTGGAGTAGTTCTCGCGCGCCACGATGGCAACCTGAGAGCGTACGTTCTCCATCTGCTCGTTGTTCTTCGCCACCATGATCAGGCAGCCCGTGCGCTCACAGTAGATGCCGAAGTTCTTCGAGCACGAACTGGTGATGATCACCTCGTCGAGGTTCTCGGCCATCAATCGCACGCCATAGGCGTCTTCGTCGAGGCCTTCACCGAAGCCCTGGTAAGCGAAGTCGATGAGCGGGAGCAGGCTGCGCTCGCGTACCACTTCGAGAATCTGCTGCCACTGCGTGCGGTCGAGATCGAAGCCGGTGGGGTTGTGGCAACAGGCGTGCAGCACGATGACGTCGCCGGCGGGAATCTGCTTGACCGCCGACAGCATTCCCTCGAAATCGAGGCGATTTTCGGCATCGACATAAGGATACTTGTGCAGTTCGATGCCGGCAGCAGTGAAGATGCCGTGATGGTTCGGCCAAGTGGGATCGCTGACCCAGATCCCCTTGCCCGGAAGTTGGGCGCTGATGAAGTCGGCAGCCAGCCTCAGTGCACCGGTGCCGCCCGGGGCCTGGGTGGCGCTGGCACGCTTGGCGGCGAGTACGGGCGATGCTTCGCCAAGTACCATGGGTAGCACCACTTCGCCGTACTGCGGAGCCCCGTGGGAGCCGATGTAGGTCTTGGTGGTTTCGTTCTTGAGCAGCAGGGCCTCGGCTTCCTTGACGGCTCGCATCACCGGGGTGTTGCCTTGGGCGTCTTTGTAGACACCCACGCCGAGATCGACCTTCTGAGGATTGGTGTCCTTCTTGAAGGCTTCGATCAGGCCGAGGATGGCGTCCCCGGGGACCCGCTCAATATGTTCGAACATTTATTTCGCTACCTCGTCGGTTCTAGCGGCAAGTATGAAGTCGTTGCGATGCAGGCCATTGATCTTGTGGGTCCACCAGTTCACGGTGACCCTGCCCCATTCGGTGAGCAGGGTGGGGTGGTGGCCCGCTGCCTCGGCGATTTCTCCCACGCGATTGGTGAAGGCCAAGGCCTGGCGAAAATCGGTGAAGCTGAAGGCCCGCTCCAGTTGCATGATGCCATTGCGCTCGACAATCTGCCACTCGGGAACCTCTGGCTTGAACAGCCTGATTTCGGCTTCCGAGGCCGTGGGGGCTTGGTGGCGGCAGGCTTCACAGGGCTGTCGAGATAGCTTCAAGATGGCTCCTCCTTCGTTCACCTGACCACTCGATTGCGCCCCTGGTTCTTGGCCGCGTAGAGGCTGCGGTCGGCTCTGTCGATCAAGGTGTCTCGCGGTTCGCCCAAGCGATACTCGGCGAGACCGATGCTGGCCGTGAGCTGCCCTGAAGCGATGCCGAAATCGTAGTCGGCTATTGCACAGCGCAGGCGCTCGGCCAAAGGGTAGCTGGCGACCATCGGTGTCAAGGGTAGCACCACGGCGAACTCTTCGCCGCCTAGCCGTCCGATGACGTCCTCGTCGCGCAACAGCTCGTGGCAGAGGGTGGCGAACTCGGTCAGGACCTGGTCGCCTTGAAGGTGCCCCCAGGTGTCGTTGACGCGCTTGAAGTGGTCCAGGTCAATCAGCATCAGCGATAGCGGGCTGGCATGCCGGTTGCACTTGGCGATCTCCTCATCCAGGCGCTTCATCAAGCGTCGTCGGTTGGCCAGGCCGGTCAAATCATCGGTATCCGAGAGCTTGCGCAGTCTCGCCTCTTCGGCCATCTGCTCGGTGATGTCGATCATGAGACCGTGCCAGAGCACGCCGGTGGCCGATTCTTCCGGTTGAGCGCGCAGCGCGACCCAGCGGCTACGACGGTTCGACAGGCGCAGGCGAAACTTGGTGGCAATAGGAACCCCCCAACGTGCCGAGCGCTCTATGGCAGCCATCACGCGCGGGTAGTCCTCCTTGTCCAGGCGGTCGAGCATGTGTCGAGCGTCCTGGTTCAGGTCTTTTCGGTCGACACCAGAGAGGCCGGTACCGCTTCCGGCCAGGTAGGGGAAGTGCATGTGACCGTTATGGTCACGATGAAACTGAAATATGACGCCAGGCAGACGGTCGGCGAAGTCGCGCATACCGATTGGCTCGTTCAGACCCCCACCCGTCATGGCGTTGTTTTCAGTCATGCGGGTGTCCCTTCATACCCTGCTATGTGCAGGTGCAAACGACTGTTTGGTGTAACGGCTCAGGGAAGTGGCTCGGAAGCGCAGGTTTGATGAAAGCGTCTGCCACTGGGAGAGCCGTTTTGACGAGGGCCTAATATACGATGTAACAGTGAGTAAAGCATCTGTTAGTGGTCGTACGAAATTTGCTACATAGCGTGTAAGCCCGCTACTACAACATCTCGCTGTGCTCATCGGAAGGCGTCGTAGCGACTGACTCGGCCACGCGAGAATACCACCTGCCAGAGCTGCAGATCCCTGGCTCGGAAGGCACCGGCACATACCGATAAGTAGTAGCGGAACATGCGCTTCAAGCGCTGACTGTAGCGATCGGACAGCTCGTGCCAATGGGCCTCGAGGTTGTCACGCCAGGCCATAAGCGTCCTGTCATAGTCCGGGCCGAAGTTGTGCCAATCCTCCAGCAACAGCAGGTCTTCGCTGGCATCGGCGATGTGACGTGCCGAGGGCAAAACTCCATTGGGAAAGATGTAGCGGTCGATCCAGGGGTCGACAGTGATCTCCGAACCGTTCGAACCGATGGTGTGTAGCAGAAAAAGTCCATCGTCTCCCAGCAGGCTCTCCACCGTCTTGAAGAAGGTGGCATAGTTGCGATGACCGACATGCTCGAACATGCCGATGGAGACGATGCGATCGTAGCGTCCGGTCAGCTCGCGATAGTCTTTCAACTCTATCTCCACTGGCAGGCCGGCACATCGCTTACCGGCCAGTTCCGCCTGCTTGCGCGAGATGGTGATGCCGGTGACGGATACGCCGTGCCGCCGCGCTGCATACTCGGCAAAGCTGCCCCAGCCACAGCCGATATCCAATACGTGCATGCCAGGGATTAATTCGAGCTTGCGGCAGGCCAGCTCGAGCTTCGCAAGTTGAGCGGCATGGAGCGTCTCGGCTTCCTTCCAGTAACCGCAGGAGTAACACATGGTGGGGTCGAGCATGCGCTCGAAGAGATCGTTTCCCAAGTCGTAGTGGACCTCGCCCACCATGTAGGCGCGGGCTTTGCTCTGCAGATTGAGTAGCCCCGCCTGCAGGCGGTACAAGATACGGTCGGGGGCAGGGCGAGCCCGTTCGCCGAGGCCATGCCGTAGTAGGCAGCAGGCTAGCTCGTCGATGCTTTCGCACTCCCACCAGCCATCCATGTAGGATTCACCCAATCCCAGGGAGCCTTGGCGCAGAATGCGTGAGCAGAAGTCCGGATGGTAGATCTGCGGGTCCCAAGGCGAATCGCCGTTCAGGATTATGCCCGAGCCATCCAGCAGAGCGCTCAAGACGCGTTGAGCTCGGCTGTCGGGTAGTGCGATCGGGCCCATGCGCTGTTCTATCGTCATGGCGTCCTCCCGGTACATGAATTCAGGGGTTGGATGTTTTATTCCCTGAATCACCGTGCGAGAAGTACCGCACGAACACGGTGGCGTGCTTTTGAGAAGAGCATAGTTCATAAGATAGTCCACGTTACAAAGAGCGGTTAACCGGCCGTGGGCTGGTATAATTGCCCCTCTACCCTGTTGTCGGAGCTCATTGACGTGTCCTGTGACTCACCGCTGATCATCGCCCTGGACCATCCCTCTCTGCATACTGCGCTGTGCCTGGCCGACCAGCTCGACCCTGGGCGCTGCCGACTCAAGGTCGGCAAGGAGCTGTTCACGCGCAGCGGACCGGAGATCGTCGAGGCGCTGCACGGCCGTGGCTTCCAGGTTTTTCTCGATCTCAAGTTCCACGACATACCCAATACCGTTGCCGGGGCAGTGCAAGCCGCCGCCGAGCAGGGGGTTTGGATGGTCAACGTGCATGCCAGCGGCGGGCGGCGGATGATGGAGGCGGCACGCGAACGGTTGGAGCGCCACAATCTCAAGACGCGCCTTATCGCCGTTACGGTGTTGACCAGTATGTCGGCGGAGGATCTCGTTGAAGTGGGTATCGACGCCCCGACGGAGCAGCATGTGGAGCGCTTGGCTCAGCTGACCCGGGAGTGCGGCCTGGATGGCGTGGTCTGTTCGGCTCAGGAATCGCGCCGGCTGCGCCAGTTGTGCGGAGACGACTTCCTCAAGGTGACACCCGGCATCAGGCCTGCCAGTGCCGAGCATGGCGATCAGCGTCGCGTCATGACACCGGCCGAAGCCATGACGGCGGGCAGCACGCATCTGGTGATCGGCAGGCCGGTGACCCAGGCGGACGATCCCATGGCGGCATTGACGGCCATCGAGCGGGAGTTGGCCAGCCGCGTTTGAAGGGATGAGGCGACCGGCAGTCTACTCGCCCTCGATACCGGTAATGGGGCGAGTGGACCCCCAACTGCGGCAGCTAGGGCATTGCCAGTGCATGGGCTGGCCGGCGAATCCGCAGCGCTGGCAGCGGTGACGCGGACGTGCCGTCAGTAGGGTATGGGTGTGTTGCTTGAGTAGCTGCAGGCGATTGTCGGGTGCGCCGCGCTCTTGCTGCTGCTGCTGATAGAGGTCCAGCAGGTAATCGAGTGCGCCCAGGCTGGGGGCGCGGTTGAGCTGCTCGCTGACGAGGTCGATAGCCACTTGAAGGCCGAGCCGCCGACGCTGCGTTTGCGCCAGCAGAATGATCAAGCTGGTGATATGGGCGCGTTCCAGCAGTTGTTCCAGGCACTCCACCAGGCCGGCTTCGTCGTCGAGCATGCGGTAGGCATGCTGAAGCGGCTCCAGGATGGTCGGCATCATGTCCGGATCCTGGTCGGGAATTCGCATGAGAAAGCGAATGGCCTCGCGGTAGTGACCGGTATCCTGGGCCAGTGCAGATAACAGCAGATTTGCCCGTACGCAGCGGGGGTCGATGGACAGCGCCCGTCTGAGATGTTTGCGCGCCAGGCCCGGACTGGCGGAACGCCGCTCCTCGTCGGCCATCTCGCAGAGCCAGTGGGCGGCTGCCCGCCGAATGTCGTCGTGCTGCTTGACCAGGCTCGGGTAGGCGACATCGAAGGCGGCCTGCCATTCGCCTTCTCGGTCGAAGAGATCGGCAAGCAGGCGCTTGGCGGCATGTCGAATATCGTCGTGATTGGAGTCGCGAACAAGCGGCTGGAGTAGCCTTTCGCTGCGATCGAACAGGCCGAGCTGGAGGAAGTCGCGAGAGAGTTCTAGTTGAACCTGGTCGCTTTGCATGGCGGTAAGAGTGGGGCGTGCCAGAAGATTCTGATGGATCTTGACCGCACGGTCGGCCTCTCCCCGGGTGCGAAAGAGGTTGCCCAGGGTGATGTGGGTGTCGACGGTTTCGCTGTTCACTTCGAGCGTGCCGACAAAGGTTTCGATGGCACGATCGGGCTGCTCGTTGAGCAGGTAGTTCAGGCCGACGAAGTAATCCCGTGACAGCGTATTCGGGGGCGCGGGATCGCGGCTACCCTGGCGCTCACGTCGGCCTAGCCACCAGCCAATGGCAACGGCGGCCACCAGCAGGACAAGCAGCAGGGCATCGGGCATCTAGGGCAGTTCCTTGAGCTCCTGAACGCGAAGCCGGTCGAGTTCCTTGCGCTGTTGGCGATTCAGCCGTTCGGCGCGTGAGAGTGCGGTGCGCAGCCTTAGCCAGACGCCTGTCATCGCCAGCATGCCCAGCACCACGCCGCAGACAAGTGCCGCCAGCAACCAGACCGAGAGCGATACTGCCGGCAGTTCCAGCCAGATCAAGTTGAGCGGTACCGTCTGCTGGTTATTGACGGCGAAAAGGATGCCGACCAGCAGTACCGCCAGCAGGATGATGGCCAGAATCAGGCCTTTGAGCCAACGCATGAGTCTTTCCCTTGTGACTGACGAAGATTAATAGCCGAGGGCGCGGCTGGCATTTACCTGCTCGCGAAGCTCCTTGCCAGGCTTGAAGTGTGGCACGAACTTGCCCTCCAGCGCGACCGGCTCGCCGGTCTTGGGGTTACGACCGACTCGCGGTTCCCGATAATGCAGGGAAAAGCTGCCAAATCCCCGGATCTCGACCCGTCCACCTTCGGCCAAGGTGTCGGTGATGTCATCAAGGATCAAGCGAACCGCAGATTCGACTTCCTTGATCGAAAGCTCAGGCTGACGCATGGCGATCTGTTCGATCAATTCGGATTTGGTCATCGGGTCATCTCTCCAGGCGATTCCCGGTCCGGTGGGACCTGGGCGGCTTCTTATTCTATTGTCAGCATACTGGTCAAATCGTGATAAAACAACGCACTACGACCATGGTCAAGGAAATTGCGCAAAGCGGGGGCAGACGCTGCCTGAATCCGATAGCTCCGGTATACTGGTCCGTCATTCATTCAGACCACCGAGGCCGACGTTGAGCGAAGCGAATACTCCCGATGCCGCAGCCCTGCGCAAGCGGCTCTACTGGCACTCTCGGCGTGGAATGTGGGAACTCGACCTGCTGTTGATCCCTTTCCTGGAGCACTGCTACGACCAGCTCGGCGACCAGGACCAGGCCGCTTATCGAGCGCTGATCGAGGGCGAGGATCAGGATCTCTTTGCCTGGCTGATGCAGCGAGAAACACCCGAGCCCCAGTACCAGCGAATCGTGAGCTTGATTCAGCAGCATGCCGAGAACGCCGACAACGATTCACGTCGCCCCGTCTAGGCTGGCCTGGTGCTGCCAGAGCCTGCTGGCATTACTGGCCAGCGGGCTGGCGCTTTACTACGGGCCGGGCTGGCTCGCTGGGCCGGCATTGGTGTGGCTGTTGCCGTTGGCCTGGTGGCTCTGGCAGGGGCAGGCGCAGGGTAAGCTGCACCTGCATCCGCTACTGGAGGGTGGCTGGCGTTGGTCATGGCAGCCTGTGGGGGCTGAGGAGGCGGTGCCGGTCAAGCTGACCTGCGCTTATCTGGGCCCCTGGCTAGTCGCTCTTGAGCTGGATGGGCGCAGGCTCTGGCTGTGGCCCGACAGCGCACCACGCGACGCCTTGCGTCAGCTGCGCCGGGCTCTGGTTCGCTGAGGTGCTCGTGCCGGCCGCACTCAGGGCAGGTCGAGAAGGTGCAGTCGGGAAGGCAGCGCCGGCAGTCCGGTCAGGGTGTGGCTGGGACAGTCCGGGTTGTAATGCAGACCCCGGGATTCGCGACGCAGGCTTGCCGCCAGGACGGTGAGGCGAGCCAGGCGCAAGGCATGCCATAGGCTTGCGAGTGCCGCGCTGGGTGTTGCATCGTCGATGACGATACGCACCTCTTTCATCAGCGCGTCGAGCTCGCCGGCGGCGATATCGAGACCCGCGTCGCGGCGTACGATCGCCACGTGACGGCTCATGATCTCACGCATGGTCAGGCGCCATTGCTGAATGCGCTGAGTCTCTACCTGTTTGTCACCGTGGGCCGGGGTTGGCAGCGGCGCCGAGCCGAGAGCTTTCTTTCTCTCCAGCCTGGCGGCGCAGCTGCGAGCATAGACCAGGCACTCCAGCAGAGAATTGCTGGCCATGCGGTTGGCGCCATGCAGTCCGGTACAGGCGACTTCTCCGATAGCATAAAGATTCGGCACGCTGGAACTGCCGTCTAGGTCGGTGGTTATGCCCCCGCAGCTGTAGTGGGCGGCGGGCACTACGGGAATCGGTTGGCGCGTAATGTCCAAGCCTCGGCCGAGGCAGTGGGCATGGATAGTCGGGAAGTGATGCAGAATCGCCGCTTCACCCAGATGCGACACATCCAGCCATACATGGGGAGAGCCGGTACGCTGCATCTCGGCATCGATGGCGCGTGCGACGATGTCCCGCGGCGCCAGTTCGGCACGTTCATCGAGTTCGGGCATGAAGCGGCGGCCATCGGTGCTGTAGAGCCTTCCTCCTTCGCCGCGAACCGCTTCGCTGATCAGGAAGGGTGGGCCTTCAGGATCGTGGAGGCAGGTGGGGTGGAACTGCTGGAACTCGAGATTCATCAGCTCGGCGCCCAGCTCGGCCGCCATCATCATCCCTTCACCACTGGCCGGGTGGGGGCTCGTGGTATGACGGTAGATGCCGCTGGCCCCCCCAGTGGCCAATACCGTGTCGTCTGCCACGAGCTCCAGCACCTGACCCTGCGCATCCAGGCAGCGTGCCCCGCGACAGCGCTTCTCGGCGTCTGCCAACAAGCCGATGGCCACCAGGTCGTCCCGGATGGTAATCGCGCCATGTGCTTGTACGTGGCGCTTCAGCGTGTCCAGTACGGCTCGGCCTGTGGCGTCCTCGGCATGGATGATGCGCCGTGCACCATGGCCGCCTTCGCGGGTCAGATGGTAGGGATAGCTGGCCGATGGGCTCTCATCGCGTGTGAAGGGGACGCCGAGAGACAATAGCCACTGAATGGCGCCGGGCCCCTGTTCGACGGTGAAGCGCACGGCTCGCTCGTCGCATAGGCCGTCGCCTGCCACCAGGGTGTCAGCTACGTGGGCATCGAAGTCATCTTGAGGAGAAAGTACTGCGGCAATGCCGCCCTGGGCCCAGCGGCTGGCACCCTGGTCGTCACTGGCTGGACGTACGAGTGTGACGCGGCGTGTCTTTGCGACATGCAGGGCGAAAGTCAGGCCGGCAACGCCGCCGCCGATGACCAGAACGTCGTGTTCGCTACGCGCCAGTATGCTAGGGGGCATGCGGATTCTCGCTGAAGCCTGTTGCAGCAGCCAGCATGCCGTAAAGGTGTCCGGCTGGATAGGGTAGCGAGAGGGATAGCGAAGAGTCTGGTGCCCGGAGCCGGGCTCGAACCGGCACGGTGTTGCCACCGAGAGATTTTAAGTCTCTTGCGTCTACCAATTTCGCCATCCGGGCGGCACGGTTTCGAGCAGGCAGCTGAAAGGGGTCAAGAAATGGAGGCTGGAGTCGGAATCGAACCGGCGTACACGGAGTTGCAGTCCGCTGCATAACCACTCTGCCATCCAGCCTCATGGAGTCGTCGTGGCGGGGAGAGAACGATCGGACCGGCGAACCGGCTGACGACACTCTCGATACCGCCTCTCCTGGGATTACTGGTCCTCAAGAGATTTGGAGCGGGAAAGGAGATTCGAACTCCCGACCCTCGCCTTGGCAAGGCGATGCTCTACCACTGAGCTATTCCCGCTTGACTCGAGTGCGAATTATACGGATAAGCCGGTTAGTGTCAATCACTTGTTGGTGTTTGCAGGCCATCCACTACATGGCACGGGCCAAGTGGGGCCAGGCCGCCCGAAGGTACATCACCATGGACCAGAGCGTCATGATGGCGGCTGCATGCAGTGTCACCACACCCAACAGGGAAAGCTGGGTTCCTGGTGGAAATGCCAGTAGCAACAGCAGCGCGATCATCTGCAGCGTGGTCTTGAACTTGCCCAGCCAGGAAACGGCTACGCTACCGCGCTTGCCCATCTCGGCCATCCACTCGCGCAACGCCGAGATGACGATTTCGCGGCCGATGATCACCAGAGCCGGCAGGGTCAGCCAGATGGTGTCGAAGCGCTCGATGAGCAGGGCCAGCGCCACGGCCACCATCAATTTGTCGGCCACCGGATCGAGGAATGCACCGAACGGGGTGGACTGGTCCCAGAGACGCGCCAGGTAGCCGTCGAGCCAATCGGTCACCGAAGCCAGGGCGAACAGGCCGGCCGCTACCGGCATGCTCCATGAGTATGGAAGGTAGAAGAACACCACCAGCAGCGGGATGAAGGCGATTCTGGCCAGCGTCAGGATGTTGGGGATGTTCATCGACGAGAAGTCCTTGCCCATGGTCAGGAGTGCTGAAGTGCGCTCATTCTATCTGTACCCGGCGACATCATCCATGCAGGGAGCGATGAATCGTCTCGGCCAGCGCTGCGCTGATGCCGGGAACCCGTGCAAGTTCCTCGCGGCTGGCCTGCTTGACCCCCTGTAGACCGCCGAAAAACCTCAGAAGCTCACGCCGTCGCTTGGGCCCGATGCCGGCAATCCCTTCCAGTGCGGAGCTGCGACGCGCCTTGTCGCGGCGATTGCGATGGCCGGTAATGGCGAAGCGGTGGGCTTCGTCGCGCACATGCTGAATCAGATGCAGGGCGGGGGACGAGGTCGGCAGGTCAAGCGTGCGGTCTACGGTCTCGATGAACAGTGTCTCGAGGCCGGCCTTGCGCGTCGTGCCCTTCGCCACGCCGAGCAGGCGGATGCCGCTCACTCTCAGCTCGGCCAGGACTTCGCGGGCCAGATTGAGCTGCCCCTTGCCGCCGTCAAGCAGCAAGATGTCCGGGGCCACCCCTTCCCCTTCGGAGAGACGGCGAAAGCGTCGGCCAAGCGCCTGGCGCATGGCGGCATAATCGTCACCTGCGGTTTCGCCTTCGATATTGAAGCGTCGATAGTCCGATTTGCGCGGCCCGTTGCGATCGAAAACCACACAGGAGGCGACGGTCGCCTCGCCATGGCTGTGGCTGATATCGAAGCACTCCAGCCGCTCCGGAGGAGACTCGAGACCCAGGGCGCTCTTCAGCGAATCGAAGCGCCGCTCGAGTTCGCCCTGACTGGCCAGCCGACTGCCGAGCTGTTGCTCGACATTGGTTCGTGCCAGTTCCAACCATTGGCTGCGGTGGCCCCGTACCTTGTGGGTTACGCGTACACGTCGTTCGGCACGGCTACTCAGTGCGGCTTGCAGAATCTCGCCATCCGGTAGCGGCAGACTGGTGATCACTTCACGGGGGATCTCGCGCCCTTGGCCGAGATAGTACTGACTGACGAATTCGCCCAGCAGGTCGGCCGCCTCGAGCCCGAGGCCGTTATCCGGTGCATGATGGCGAGCGCCCAGCAGCCGGCCCTGACGAACCGCCAGCACCGAAATGCACAGCACGCCCTCGCCCTCGGCAAGAGCGAAGATGTCGGCGTCGCCGCCGTCGGTGTCGACGAACTGACGATGCTGCAGCTGACGAAGATGCTGGATCTGATCGCGCAGCAGGGCTGCATCCTCGAACGCCAAGCTGCGGCTGGCGGTTTCCATTGCGGCGGTCAGCTCTTCCGTAACCTTTTCGCTGCGCCCCTCGAGGCACATCACGGCATGCTCGACGTCTCGGCGGTAATCGGCTTCGCTGATATAGCCCACGCATGGCGCGCTGCAACGTTGAATCTGATACTGCAGGCAGGGGCGGGTGCGGTGTGAGAAAACGCTGTCTTCGCAGTTGCGTATGCGAAAGATCTTCTGCATCAGCGAAAGGCTCTCGCGAACCGCACCGCTGCTGGGGTAAGGGCCGAGATAGCGGCCGTCTTCATGACGTCGGCGTGCGCGTTTGTATTCGAGCGCAGGGTAGGGGTGGCGGTCGCTGACGAAAACGAAGGGATAGGATTTGTCGTCGCGCAGCAAGATGTTGTAGGGCGGACGCAGCTCCTTGATGAGCGTCTGCTCGAGCAGCAGAGCCTCGATTTCGCTGCGTGTGACCGTTACCTGGACATCCGCTATGCGCGACACCATGGCCTGCGTCTTGGTGTTCAGCGCACCGCGAAAGTAGCTGGCCAAGCGTGCTTTCAAGCGCTTGGCCTTGCCTACGTAGAGCGTATCACCGCGATCGTCCAGCATGCGGTAGATGCCCGGCGACTGAGTGAGATTGGCGAGGAACTGACGTGAATCGAAGCTCATGGCGACCTGGCGAAAAGACGTGCCGCCATAGCTTATCAGAAGCCTTCTCAGTTGGCGGTGGTATCGAACCCTTCGACCAGCCCGTGTTTCAGCCCCAGGTGCGTCAATTCAACGTCGGTCTGAACGCCAAGCTTCTCGAAAATGCGGTAGCGGTATGTGTTGACGGTCTTGGGGCTGAGGAAGAGTCGGTCGGAAATCTCCGAGACCCGCTGACAGTTGACGATCATCATGGCCACCTGGAGCTCTCGCTGCGAAAGCTGATCGAACGGGTTCTCTTCCGAGTCGAAGCGTGACAGAACCAGGCGCTGGGCGATATCCGGACTGATGTAGCGATGTCCGGCGAAGACGCTGCGTATGGCCTCGACCATGTCCACCACTTGGGTGTCCTTGCTGATGAACCCGCCGGCACCGGCTTCCAGCATGCGCTGGGCAAAGTTGTCTTCCATGAAACCTGTCAGTGCCAGTATGCGCACGTCAGCACTGTTACGCATTATCTTGCGCGTGGCTTCGAGCCCGCCAATACCGGGCATGCGAAGGTCCATCAGCACCACGTCCGGTTCAAGCTTGCGGCACTGGGTAATGGCCTCTTCGCCGCTGGCGGCTTCGCCTACGACATCGATGTCTTCTTCGTTTTCCAGCAGGCGAGCGAGACTGGTTCGGACCAGGTGATGGTCATCGACAATAAGCACCTTGATCAATCTGACATTCCTCGTCATTACGGCAGCAGGCGGCACCATCGGGTGTGCCGCAGGCTTGTATCGGATTCCGTGCTATCGGGTGAACCCAGGCTGTTATGGGCAAGCTTGCCACACTCGCCAGGCTAGGGAAATTGAATGGGCATCCCAATACCTTATTATCTCTCAACGCAGAGTCAATCCTGACTTCAGCTATTGACGAGGATGGGTAGGGCGAGTAACATTCGCCTCGTTCTCGCAAGGCGAGTACGTGTGGGGCCTTAGCTCAGCTGGGAGAGCGCAACACTGGCAGTGTTGAGGTCAGCGGTTCGATCCCGCTAGGCTCCACCAACAAGTTTCAAAGAATCAGCCGCTTGGCGCATTGCGCCAAGCGGCTTTTTCGTGTGCCTGAAGCATTGCACCTTGTCGAAGCCTGCAAAAGGCCGCCGGTGGTTAGGCCTGGCGCGATTGGCCGAAAGCGCTCACCTGGTGGCCCGGAGGGGCTTTCGCTAGTTGCGAGGGCCGCCGGGATGTCGACTTGGACCTGTGCCGGGTTGATGTTTTTTTGGCGCTTTCCCGCGCAAGCCGCGCAAGGCATTTTTTGCCTTGGTACGGTTCGCTGGCTTTCTCAGCCAGTTGAAGACGGCCAACAATATCCATTTCCTCATACAGACCTCCCTGCCTGGTTGTGAGAATGAAACCGCCGTGGCCCGTTACACGTCACGTTCGTCATTGGGGCGCCGCGAGGCGCTATAGTGGCTCATGCCAGGTCTGCGCTCGTCATCAGGGTGGGCGATACGATGCCAACCCTCCTTCAGTTTTTCCGCGGCCAGCTTGCGATTCTCGGGTTTGCGCAGCCAATAGGCGCCGGCTGCCAGCAAGAGTAGACGTAACATACGATCTCCTTATCGTCCAAATACCGCCTAGGTAAGGGTAGTCCTTTCTTCCATATCATGCGGTGCGTCAGGACCGGCCAAGGTTTGGCTACACCTCGCGGAAACGCAATGTTACAAAACCGACCCCTATTCGCTGAGCCTCCTTTCCCTGATCCGACTACGTTGGAAGCAGGATAAAAGTCTGCGTCCGTTAACGTCGGATGCCGCAGACCCAGGAAGGTTCACTACCAGGGAGGTAACGAAAGTGCATTCACAGGACTTACGCAACGCCATCGTCGTTCTGACGGGGGCCTCCAGCGGTATCGGCAGGGCGACGGCCTATGAGTTCGCTCGCAGCGGGGCAGCGCTGTTTCTCGCCGCACGCGACCGTCATGCGCTTCATGACGTTGCCGAAACATGCCACCGCCTGGGAGGGCAGGCGCGTATCGTCGTCGCCGATGTCAGCAAGTCGGAAGACATGGAAAATCTGGCCCAGGGGGTCATCGCTACTGCAGGTCGCATCGATGTCTGGGTCAATAACGCGGGAATCGGTGCCCTCGGGCCCTTCGAGGAGGTGCCGCTCGAGTCGCACGAGCAGGTGGTCCAGACGGACCTGTTGGGCGGATTGCGCGGAGCTCACGCCGTGCTGCCTCATTTCAAGCGCCAGGGCCGGGGCATTCTGATCAATAATATTTCCTTGGGCGGCTGGGCCCCGCAACCCTATGCAGCCTCCTACAGCGCCGCCAAGTTTGGGCTAAGGGCTTTTGCCGCAAGCCTGCGGGGGGAGCTGTGGCGCTGGCCCGATCTGCATGTCTGCAATGTCTATCCTTCGGTCATG
This sequence comes from Halomonas sp. TH-94, assembly GCF_057473365.1. Classification (NCBI taxonomy): domain Bacteria; kingdom Pseudomonadati; phylum Pseudomonadota; class Gammaproteobacteria; order Oceanospirillales; family Halomonadaceae; genus Halomonas; species Halomonas sp. TH-94. The sequence goes on along the minus strand of NZ_JBYCKL010000100.1, from coordinate 3,532 downwards.
GATACCCCGGGGTTTCGCGATGGCGGCAACTACACCGGTCGCAGGTTGAAGCCGGTGCCGCCAGTCTACGACCCAAGGCGCACCGCGAAGGCTATCGTCAGCCTGGCCAGGCGCCCTCGGCATAGCGTCTATGTCGGACTCCCTGCCGTAATGTCGCTCCTCGCTCAGTTCGTGCCCGGCTACAGTCTGATCAATGCCAGGCTGGTCGATTACTCACTGCGCCGTGCCCGGCCAATGCCGACGTCATCAGGAAATCTGTTCGGCCCACCCAGCGGAGAGCGACGCATCGACGGCCACTACCGCTCGTCGCGCATACGGCTAGGTGTGCTGGCGGCGGCTTCTGCCGCCACGGCGCTGGTGGTGGCCGGCTGGTTGGCACGGAAGCGTTGAGCTGAACCACCTGCGTCGCATGGTTGCGCTTGCAGCGCTTTTTTTCCCACAATCATTCTGTCTCACTGGAAAAAAGGAGGTTCTCGTGAGCGATACCGATCTGGGTACCATGGACGCAGGGCAGCTGAGTCAGCTTTTCGAAACCGGCAAGGCATCGCCGCTGGAGGCGACGCGGGCTGCGCTAGAGCGCATCGACCGTTTCAATGATGTCGTCAATGCCTACGTGCTGGTCGACGGGGAAGGAGCGGAAGCGGCTGCCGAGGCTGCTACCAGGCGCTGGCACGAGGGCCGTCCGCTGAGCCCCATCGACGGAATTCCCGTTTCGCTCAAGGATCTGACCGAATCTTGCGGCCTGCCTGCGCGCAAGGGCTCTTTGGCAGTGCCGGATACCCCTTGCGAACAGGATGCTCCGCCGGCTCGCATGTTACGCGAGGCGGGCGCGGTGATTCTGGGCAAGACCAATACGCCGGAGTACGGCTGGAAGGCAATTACCGATAACCGTGTATTTGGAGCCACGGCAAATCCTTGGGACACGCGGCTTACCCCCGGTGGCTCGTCAGGTGGTGCCGCAGTCGCGGCGGCACTCAATATGGGCGTTCTGCACCAGGGCGGTGACTCAGGGGGCTCGATCCGTATTCCTGCTTCTTTTACCGGTGTGTACGGCTTCAAGCCTACCTTTGGCTGGGTGCCGGAATGGCCGCGTGCCAAGGAGGCCTCTCTTTCCCATTTGGGCCCACTGACGCGCACGGTCGCCGATGCCGCGCGCATGCTCAATGTCATTGGCCGCTATGACTATCGTGACCCTTACGCATTGCGCGGGCAGCCCGAAGACTGGGGGGAGGGGCTCGGGAAGGGGGTCGAGGGCATGCGCATCGCCTTTTCACCGACGCTGGGTTATGCCAGGGTGGAGCCGGAAGTCGCTGAATGCGTGCGCCAGGCAGCGCGTCGGCTCGAATCGCTAGGTGCCGAGGTGGAGGAGATCGACCCAGGTTTCGAACTGCCGATACGTATCTTCAATACGCTGTGGTTCACTGCTTCGCTTGCCATGTACCGTGAGCATAGTGAGCGTCAGCGGCGGTTACTCGACCCTGGGCTGGTGGCGGATGCCAGGCGAGCGGAACAGCTCACAGCGCTCGACATGTTTTACGCGCTCAAGGATAGAGCTCGGCTGACGGAGCGTCTCGAACACTTCAACCAGCGCTATCATCTGGTCATGACACCTTCAGTCGCCGTGCGTCCCTTCCCTCTCAATAACGATGTCCCCCCCGGCAGCGGCATGCGCGACTGGGAGGAGTGGGCGCCGTTCTCCTACCCCTTCAACCTCAGCCAACAGCCGGCTGCCTCCATCCCGTGTGGCTTCACGCCCGACGGGTTGCCGGTGGGTTTTCAACTGGCGGGTGGAAAACATGACGATGTAAGAGTGCTGCGAGTCAGCCAGGCATACCTGGAAGCCTATCCGCCCACATTTCCCCACACCCTGGATCAAGCGCTAGATGGCGAGGAGCGCCGGTTCGGCTGACGCGTAGGAGGTCATTCCGTCAGGCATCGTGTGGCTGATGCTCGATCAGCCACTGCGCCAAGGCTTCCGGGGCCAAGGGCGGACAGTAAAGATCTCCTTGCGCGAGGCGTGCCGAGGTGCCTTCCAGGGAGTTCGCCATGGCTTCATCGTCGATGTTGACGATAACCGGTTCGATATTCAGGGCGTTGAGCATGCGACACGAGGCCTCAACCAAGCGTCTCCCGTCGCGATGGGCTCCAGCCAGTCGAGCATTGACGCTGGCCTTGTGGAAGGGTAGTCGAGATAGCCAGGCCATATCGATGGGGCTGCTACCCAGCTCTTCCACAGCCAGACGAATGCCAAGCTTCTCCAAACGCTTGAACATGTGGATAGCCATGTCCAGATCGCCGCCCAGCCCCTGCGCGGGAACCTTCAGGGTCAGCCACTCGTAGGAAGTAATGTCCTGATGACGCAGGAAGTGATCCAGCGGCCGTCGATCGAAAGTGTCATGTGCCAGGTGAGACTCGCATAGGTGAATGGCAACTGGAAGCTTCCCCAGCAGCGAGTCGACTTCCTGCCAGAGTCGATGGTCGGCGATCACCGTTTGAATCACCCAGCGGTTGAGGCGTACACCCAGCCCCAGGCGGGCAATTACCTCGAGGTAATCCCCCGGCGACTGCTGCCAGCGATTGGGCTCCTTCCAGCGCAGCACGGCTTCCAAGCCAGTGCACTGAAGGGTGCTGCGGTCGAATTCCGGCTGGTAATGCAGCACAAGATGGCTCTCCGGCATGTGGATGGCCTCACTGAGCAAGCCCTCCAGTCGATGCTTCTCCTTGAGTCGTGAGGTCAGCCTATGATCGACGAAGGCCAGTCGCCCAGGACCCTTCTTGCGGGCGATGAACATAGCACTGCGGGCGGCCTGAATCAGCGTCTCCACGTCCTCGGCATCGCCGGGGTAGAGCGCTATACCAATGGAAGCCGTCATGAGCAGGTAGCGGTCGCCTTGGGTGAAGGGGGGCTCCAGAGCCTCCTGTAGGCGCTCCGCCACGAGTTGAGCCGCTTCGGCGTTGCCCTCCTTTTCGAGCAATACGACGAACTGATCGCTGCCCAGGCGAGCCAGGGTATCCTTGCTGCGGACTTCCTGCTGCAGGCGCTGAGCGATTTCGCCCAGCATGCGATCTCCTTCGCTATGGCCTACGGCATCGTTGACCGTCTTGAAGTGGTCGATATCGATGAACAGAAGGGCAAGCATGGTATCGGAGCGCTCGGCCTGGGCGAGGGCGTGGTCAAGCCTATCGCGTAGCAGCAGCCAATTGGGCAGGCCGGTCATCGGGTCGACGTGGATCCAGTGCCGATCCTCCAGCAGACCGCCGCGTGGAGCAGTGAAGAGCACGAAGGTGTAGACGTGGCCATAGGCTTTTCTCTGCTCATCGAGCAAGGCGTCGGCCATCATCAGAACGGGGACCGATTCGCCGTCACTCTGACGACATAACACCTCCTGTTGCCATGAGTGTGGTGTGCTGGGTGCACCGTCAGCCTTGCTGGGCAACCTAGAAAGCGCGCGCAGTGAAACGAAGAAGTGCTCGATCGGCCAGCCTGTCGTTTCGGCCCTTTCGCTGCCTGCGATACGACAGAAGGCGTCAT